>JANOOM010000299.1:0-17691 GCA_031421335.1 Armatimonadota bacterium | reverse complement strand
AGGGTGTTGACCTGCCATATCTCCCAACCTGCGGCCATGCGGGACGCCGCATCCTCGCCGTTCAGCACCTCCTGGAGCCGGTCCCCCAAGCGCTCCAGGTTGTCGAAGGAAGAGCCGCCCTCCGTCTGCACTTCATATTCGTAGATCATTTCGCTCCCGTTTTTAGATAGATTCCCCGATATGTATTCCACACTCGCGCTTCAGTCCGAAGAACCGCGTTTCTTCCTCGGTCATGTCCGCGCCCATCGGGCGAGAGGTCTGGACATCCCCGATGGAAACGTAGCCCTCAAACCAGAGCGGGTGATAGGGCAGATCGTGCTTCGTCAGATACTGGTGGACGTCTTTGTTCGACCAGTCATAGATCGGGTGAACCTTAACGCGCCCGTCCTGCACCGCCAGCGCTTGCAGGCCCGCGCGCGTGGACGACTGCGACCGGCGCAGGCCGGTGATCCATGCCTGCGCCCCCAGTTCCTCCAGGGCGCGGCCCATCGGCTCGACTTTGTTGACCGCGTTGAAGCGCGTGATCCCCTCGACCCCCTGCTCCCACAACTTCCCCCAGCGCGCTTCCTGCCACTCGCGGCTAATCGGGGCCTGGTAGACCTTCAGATTTAACCCCAGGCGCTTGGTCAGCTCGTCCACAAACTTATAGGTTTCTGGAAACAAATACTGCGTGTCCAGCAGGACGATGGGGATGTCCGGCCACTGCCGCGTCGCCATGTGCAGCAGGACGGCGGCCTGCGCGCCGAAGCTCGACGTTAGCAGGATGTCCGGCTTCCATCGGTCCAGGGCAAACGCGACGCGCTCCTCGGCGGTCGCTGCCGCCAGCGTCTGGTTGGCGGCTTCAATTCCTTGGCTTTCCAAGTCTTTTAGCAGGACGTTCATATCCTATCAATGCCCGGCGGGCGCCGGCAGGTTCCCCAGCCAGGCGAGGCAGGCGCGGTCGTCGGCAGCCCTCTTGTCCCGCGCGTACTGCGGTACAGGTTGGCCGTCACCGGTGGGCGTGAACGCGATGTCTCGGGTCCCCCCGACTTCCCGAACGGTGAGGCTGAGATGCTGGTCGGGATCGCCCATCGCGAACGGCGCGCAGGAAACGATCTCCTGCCCGTCACGCAGGCCCGCCCCATAAGCGCGGCTGCCGCGTTTGACGCCCACCACCGTCTGCCCCGCGAACGTCGCCGGCCCATCAAAGCCCAGCTCGAATGGCGCCGCCTTGATGGTCTTGAGGGTGAAGCCGGGGCCAAGGCCACCGGGGTCCGGGGTGATCGTGTCCCCGTTCTCGACGATGCGCTTGACGTCGGCCGTGGCATCAGGAACGCCATAATGCCCCAGCACGGCGGCGATGGACTCCGCTGAGACGGGCGCAGGGCTGGCCTTGAGGTCGTGCATGACATCGTCCAGCGAATGCTCGCCCCGCGTTGCCGCCCGGATCGCCGCGTTCCAGTGGGTGGCCAGCAGTGTACCCTGCTGATAAGGCAGCTTGGCGAGCGCCGTGCCGGAGTAAAATCCGCCCACCGCTTCGCCGCCCTTCTTGTTACGGCAGGGCGACTCGGCGTACTCACGCAGCAGGGCATTCGTATCGCGTACTATGTCGCCGAGCGAGATCAGGCCCGCTCGCAGCAGGAGCAGCCGGGCGTAGTAGTCAGTAAAGCCCTCACTGAACCAGAGCAGCGGCGCGTCGCCTGCGCGCATTCGGTCGGCGTTCCACTCGTGAAACAGCTCGTGCGCCAGCACATGCTTCATCCCGAAGTCGAGTGGTCGGCTCGGGGACTGGAATAGGGCGACCGAGTGGGTCAGCTCCACTCCGCCCTCGTCGCCGCCCGAACCCTGCTCCGCCGGCAGCAGCGTTACCAGATAATAGGGGAAGTCTTCATCTCGCCAGAAGTCCCGCTCCACTGCGACGGTCCGGGCGACCAGAGTCGCGAAGTCCCCATCAGAAAACTTCCACTTGCCCCGCATCGCGACCGTGACCGGTCTGCCGCCGCTCTGCACCGTCAGGACACGGAAGTCGCCGGCAACGTAAACCGTCTCCAAGAACCGTTCTAAAGTCCCCGTAAACTGCTGGTTGGCCTGTCCCGCCCCCAGGCTGTCGCAGAAGGCCCATCCCGGCGGCAGCTTCCAATGCAGCGTGACGGCGACTGGCCCGCCGTACTGTGCAGGGTAGGCCCAGACGGTCGTGCCGATGAAGTGGAAGAAGCCGGCCCGGAGCGCGGGCCGGAAGTACGCGCCTGGCTGGTCCCCGTGGCCGCCTTGGTCCGGCACGACCTCGTAATGCAGATGCACGGCTTGATTGGGCGCGAACGTCACCCGCTTGACATCCGGTGCGTCCGTGTCCGCCACCACGACGCCGGGCGAAACGGCGGTCAGGCCGCGCACATTCTGGTAGAGTTTCTGCTGCCCCGCAAAGTGGTTTGGCAGGTACAGCCGCGTGTAGCCCGTTGCGTCACCGGGAAACGACAGGTCCACGCCCAGGCGCAGGCCGCCCCCGCTCGGCACGGCTTCCACTGCATAGGTGAGTTGACTCTGCGCGCGGGCGTAGGGCGATACAAGAAGAAGGACTAGAAGAAACAGTGCGACGGCAAATAAAGCTTTCATAGCGGCCCCTGCCTATGGTGGCAATGATCGCATCACTTTCTGCCGCCTGTGCTTATTTTACCACGGTTTATTTGCCGGCGCCAGTCAGACCCGCATGGCAGCCAAGAGTTCGGCGTTCGCTGTCGCCCCCTCCCAGCTACTCTCGCCATCCTCGAGGGACCACACGGCCGATAACACCGCCTGAGTGACTGCCCATCCGCGCACACGCGCTCGGTCTAGGCCCAGTTCTTCAGCCAGCTGGTGCGCCCGGCGTTCCAGCAGTCGTCCAGGGTTCTGATGCGCGTGCCGGTCCGGCCACAGGTTCCGCAGCAGCGCGCCCACCTCGTAGGCCGGCTCGCCGACGACTCCTTTAGGATCAATCGCCAGCCAGGGCCGGCGGTGGGCAGACAGGATGTTGTCATGATGCAGGTCGCCATGCAGCAGGACGGGCGGCCCGCTCGATGCCAGAAGCTCGGAGAAAAGCGCCTCAGCCTCGTCAACTTGCGCTCGTGGCAGCGGGCCGGTGCCGCCGCCGAAGCGCGCCCGCAGGTGGTCGAAGCTCCCGCCCCAGTCCGCCACTGTGGGGAAGTCGTGGCCGACCAGGGCGGGGCACCACAAGCCGCGCATCACGGAGGCGGCGATTCTCGTCGCCTCGTCGTCGTGCGCTTCATCGGCAAGAGTAGTCAGGACCGCCCCTGGCCTCAGCCGCTCCAGCAGCAGAACCCCTGCGTCGGCGTCGGACTCCAGCAGGCGGACGCTGCCCCGGCCATTGAATGCGCGCAGGGCCGCCGCCTCGGTCCGCAGCTCCTTGTTCGGGACGCCCACCTTGAGGACTGCCTCGGTCCCGTCCGCTCGGACGACGGGCGCGACGTAGTTGAACGTCAGGTTCGGGAACGGCGGGGAGAGCGTCAGCGACCACCGCCGCGCGCAGTCTTCCAGCAGGGAGGGCAGGGCGGACAGCCATTGCCTGCCGGGTTCGCCCCAAGTCGCACCGACAGTCTGCGTAAACCGCGCCGGCAGTGCGTCACCCATCCTACTCATCTAAGGTGCCGAAGGGCAGGCCGACGGGCATGGCAGCGGGGCGCTCGTAGGGCGCCGCGAGCGTGTATGCCTGGCCCGTCGTGGACGAGTCCAGGAAGCCCTGCATGGCGTCCAAAACCGTGTACGCCTGCTCGCCACTCGCCCGGTGCGCGCGCCCCGACCGGATGGCGTAGGCCATGTCGGCGACGCCCACCATGCGCCCGTAGCCGGTCGGAAAGGCGAACGGCACGTCTTCAAAGCCGGCCCCCATGTTCACTTGAACGATGCCGTCGAAGCCGTTCGGGTCCGGGACCTTCAGCGTGCCTTCCGTCCCATAGATTGTGATCGGGAACTGGGAGTCGTACTGGGCGTGGTGGGTGGCGAACGATGTGATGATCGTCCCGACCGCGCCCCCGGCGAACTCCATGGTCCCCGCGATATGATCCGGCGTGGTGACCGTGATCTTTTTGCCGTGCAGGGGCTGGCTGGTGATGACCCGCTCGGGGATTGCGACCGAGGCCGCGCCCGAGAGCCGCCGGAGCGGCCCGAGCAGGTTGAGCAGGGCGGTTAGATAGTATGGCCCCATGTCGAACATCGGGCCGCCGCCGGGTTGGTAATAGAACTCCGGGCTAGGGTGCCACGACTCGTGCCCGCGCCCCATCATGAAGGCCGTGAAGGCGACTGGCCGACCGATGATGCCGTCGTCAATCACTTTGCGTGCCGTCTGCACGCCTGCGCCCAGGAACGTGTCCGGCGCGCAGCCGACGCGCAGATTTTTACCGGCCGCCTCAGCCAGCAGCGCCTGTGCCTCGGCCCGGTCCAGCCCGAGCGGTTTCTCGGCGTAGGTGTGCTTGCCGGCGGCGAGGGCCTGCCGCGCGATGGGGATGTGTGCCTGCGGGATCGTGAGGTTCAGGACGATCTCGATCTCCGGGTGTGCGAGCAGTTCATCCACGGTGAGAACGTGGGGGACGCTGAACTTTTCCGCCGACGCCCGCGCCTTTTCTGCATCAAGATCAGCACAGGCGAAGACTTCCAGAATGGGGAACACGGGGGCGTGGCTGAGATAAGCGCTGCTGATGTTGCCGCAGCCGATCACGCCGACTTTGACGGGAGGGGTCATGAGAGTAATCCTTCAGTGAGTGGTTTGCGGTCAAGTTCGCCATGCCTGACCTGATTCCTGCTTCTTCTCATGGCGCCAGCGTCAGGTCCGCGATGACCGGGCAGTGGTCCGACCCGGCGGCATTGCCGACCCAGCAGTGCTGCACCCGCCACCGGCGGCTGACCAGGATGTGGTCAATGCGGACATAAGGGTGCCCGACGCGCGTATAGCCCCCATAGGTGTAGCCGTAGCCGAAGCCCGCTTCGCTGAAGGCGTCCCGCAGGCCCGCCCCGAACAGGCGGCGGCAGACCAGCGACTGTGTCGGCGCGTTCAGGTCGCCCGTCACAAGCGTTGGTCCCGGCTCCGCCGCGACATAGTCCGCCAGCCGCGCCTCCTCGACGAGACGCTGCTCCGCGTTGCCTTCCATCCCTTCCGTCTGGTGCTGCCGCACCGACACCAGCCCCGCGCGGGGCGACAACAAGTGAACATTGTAGACGGTGATATCCGCCCCGCCGACCCGCAGCAGATACCGCACGCAATGGTGCGGCGTCGAGTTGGGGAAAGAAATGTCGCGGGCCTCCAAAGCGGGTAGTGGCAGGCGGCTCGCCACGAGGTACTGGCCGTCCGTCCGCACGTTCCACCCCGCCAGCGCCTGGCCGATGGCCCCATCCATGACGCCGCCGGCGTCTTGCATCTGAATCAGGTCGGGGTGGAAGGTCTCGATATCCCGGACCACGGTGGCCCCGTCCCGTCTCCCCCACTTGATGTTATAGGTCATCACTCGCAGCCCGCTCGCACTGCCCGCTGTGGAATCGCCCGGCGATGCGGGCCACCCCCAATGCCAGCACAGCCCCATGATCGGTCCTAGCACCCAGAGCAGCGGCAGGATCGGCACCCAGGCCCAGCGTCGCGCCAGCCACCACGTCGCCGGCACGAGAAAGACAACAGGCAGCGCCCACAGCCACTGCGGCAGGTAAAGGTTCAGGCTGCCCAAGCCCCATTCCTCCGGCCCCACCGCGTTCGTGATCGCTAGGACCAGCAGCAGCATGAGATAGCTCAAATTGAGCAGGGCTGCCACGAGCGCCCGTCGGCGGCCTTTTATGGGCGCCGGCAGCGTTTCCTGACAGCCGCTGCACCGATAAACACCTCCTTGTAGGGGCGCGTCAGGCAGGCGGTTCTGACAGTGGCAGTGGGGGCATCGGATGATCATACGGGCGATGTGAGGCTTCTTCCGGGCTACCGGCCCATCGGGGCTGAGAGCATCAGTACAGAGATACTCTTTTGGCGAGAGCGACAAGTTGTTATAAAGTCGTCCATGCGGCTTGACTCTTCCATGACTATCGCTTGTAATACTGTTAGAGGCTTTGAGGCGCGCAAGCGCAACATTGCCTTTTCCTTTTCCTCTTTGTCTTCTTTCGCCCGCAGATCAGCAATGACTGCAAGACCTCAAATGGCGTGTTCCGGCCTCTTCCCTACCTCCCGTATGGTCCAACACTCAAAGCCTCATCTTGCTCTGGCTGGTTGAACTACCTTGCGAACGCCATCTGTTATGACCGCAGAGGTCAACTGTTTATCGCTCGCGATCTGCCAGCCAAATCTTGTCTCTACCCACACACTGCGCCAGAGGCCGTCAAAAACCAGTGTATGCACACGATGAGTACGCCTCCCCAAAATCGTAAGAGCGGTGTGTTCTTGGGTAACGACGACGGCTTGGCCTTTGACGATAGTGACGTTCTTGACCGACGTGTGTGCGGTCGCCGACTGGGCATAAGCCAGCGACTTGATAAGGTTCTGCTTCGCTTGGTTTCTGTCGTAACGGTCGCCGTTGATGCTTTCCCCATGAAAGTCCGGCGTGAAGCCGACCATGTAACCCCAGATGTCCTTCCGGTGCAGGCTGTCATCGCTCCGGCGAAGTGCCTCTTGAATTTCGCGCCTCGGGTCCGGGCGTATTGGCAATGCGGGAGCAGGGGCGGGGAAGGTGGTGCCTCCCGAGGCAAGCCATGTCATCAGCAGTGGGAGCGCGATGTATCTCGTTCGGGCCATGGGAACAGCTTCATCATGGATTGTTATTTTTCCTGCCTCTCCAAACTCTGTGTTACATACGCGCCCAATCCGGGAACAACTCCCATAGATGTTTTGTTAAGAAGATTGACAGTGCCGCGCTCAAATGATATAATGAGTGTCGGCAGGATTTGACTGAGAACTCAAACGTACCAGACCATAAGGGAGCATCGAAACACCAATGGCAAAGACAGTAGGCATTGACCTCGGAACGACCAACTCGTGCGTCGCCGTACTCGAAGGCGGCGAGCCGACCGTTATCGCTAACGCCGAGGGCGCGCGCACCACGCCCTCCGTCGTTGGCTTCACCAAGAGCGGAGAGCGGCTCGTGGGCAGCGCGGCCAAGCGGCAGGCGGTCGTCAACCCTGACCGGACCATCATCTCCATCAAGCGCAAGATGGGCACCTCGGACAAGGTGACGATTGACGGCAGTTCGTACACGCCGGAGCAGATCTCGGCCATGATCTTGCAGAAGCTCAAGACCGACGCCGAAGCGTACCTAGGCGAGAAGGTGGACAAGGCGGTCATCACCGTCCCCGCCTACTTCAATGATGCCCAGCGCAACGCGACCAAGGACGCTGGCAAGATCGCCGGCCTGGAAGTCCTACGGATCATCAACGAGCCGACGGCAGCCTCGCTGGCATATGGCCTGGACCGCAAGAAAAACGAGACCATCCTCGTCTACGACTTGGGCGGCGGTACGTTCGACGTCAGCGTCCTGGATGTGGGCGACGGCGTCTTTGAAGTGCGCTCCACGGCGGGCGATACTCATCTGGGCGGCGACGACTTCGACCAGCGCATCGTGGACTTCGTGGCTGAGGAGTTCAAAAAGGACCAGGGCATAGACCTCCGCAAAGACAAGCAAGCCATGCAGCGGATGCGTGAGGCCGCAGAAAAGGCCAAGATCGAGCTGTCCAACGTCGTCCAGACGACGATCAATCTGCCCTTCATCACCGCCGACGCCGACGGTCCGAAGCACCTGGACATCAACTTATCGCGCGCCAAGTTCGACGAGCTGACCCGCGACCTGGTGAAGCGGACCGAAGAGCCGTTCATGCGGTCGCTGACCGACGCCGGCATCGAGGCCAAGGATGTGGACGAGATCATCCTGGTGGGTGGCTCGACCCGCATCCCGGCCATTCAGGATCTGGTCAAGCGGCTTGGCGGCGGCAAGGAGCCGAACCGCAGCGTCAATCCGGACGAAGTGGTCGCCGTGGGCGCCGCCATCCAGGCGGGCGTCCTGGGTGGTGAAGTCAAGGACGTTGTCCTGCTGGACGTGACGCCGCTCTCGCTCGGCATCCAGACGCTGGGCGACATGTTCACCAAGCTGATCGAGCGAAACACGACCATCCCGACCCGCAAGTCGGAGGTCTTTTCCACCGCCGCCGACGGCCAGACCGCCGTGGACGTCGTCGTCTACCAGGGCGAGCGGCAGGTGTCCTCGCAGAATAAGCTGCTGGGCCGCTTCCAGCTTACGGGCATCCCGCCCGCCCCGCGCGGCGTCCCGCAGGTCGAAGTCACCTTCGATATCGACGCCAACGGCATCGTGAACGTCTCGGCCAAGGACCGTGCCACCAACAAGGAGCAGCGCATCACCATCTCGGGCGCGGGCACCCTGGACAAGGCCGCCGTCGAGCGTATGATCCGCGAGGCCGAGCAGCACGCCGCTGAAGACGCCGAGCTGCGGGACAAGGCGGAAGCCAAGAACCAGGCCGACCAGCTCGTCTACCAGACGGAGCGGCTGATCAAGGACCTGGGTGACAAGCTGCCGTCTGAGGAGAAGGGCAACGTCGAGACCGCCATCGCGGATGTCAAGTCCGCCCTGGAAGGCGGCGACACGAGCCGCATCAAGGAGACCACTGAGCAGCTCCAGCAGGCGTCTTACAAGCTCAGCGAGATCCTCTACCGCCAGGCCGACTCCGGCCCGTCGGCGGACGGCGCTTCGAGCAATGGCCACCACGCTGAGGGGGCTGAGGAGCATACGGAAGAAGCTCCCAAGCATGACGACGTGATTGATGCCGAGTTCAAGAGCGAGTAGTCATAAGTACGGCCAGAACAAAGCAAGGGCGGCGCGGGAAAGTCCCGCGCCGCCCTTTTCTCTTAGCGATCTTAGGCTGACCAGTCCTCCGCGCGCAAGCCGGGGACTTTGCCGAAGTCCTTCATGTTGCGCGTCAGCAGCATCGCGTCAATTGCGAGGCAGATTGAAGCGATCTTCGAGTCCATCGCGCCGAACGAACAGCCGAAGTTTTTGGTAAGCTTCTACCTGACGTGACGAGCTGTTAGCCTGGACGACGTAGCTCAACCACCCGCGCATCTGCTCCGCATAAGTGATGATGGACACCGCGCCGCCCCCTTCTGTGTCTTCAATTGTTCTGGGACTGGTCCTACGACTGATCCTGGGCGGGCGGCGCTTGTTCGGGGGAAGGCGTCTCGGCCTCACCAGCCAGGCCCTGATTCCTGGCCTCGGCCTTCGCCGACTCGACTGCGTCATGGGCGACTGTCTGCGCGACGGTGGTCACCTTCTGGGTGAAGTCCTGCGCGACCGTCTGCACTTTGTCCGCAATCTCGTCCCGCGTCCTGCCCAGCAGCTTGTTCTCGTAGCTCGACTCGGGTAGGGAAAAGCCAAGTCCGGCGCCAAAGACGACGGCCATCGCGCCGATCGCCAGGGGGTTCTCGAAGAGCGTCTTGCTGAACCAGCTCGCGCCCCGCGAAGCCTGATCTGACACTTGGCTGCTCAGGTTGGTCGCAGCCACCTGCACATGCCCTGCGGCACTTCCAACTTTCTCGGCGGCATCCCCAGCAGCGTCCGTAATGCTGACTGGTGGCTGAGAAGCGGCGGCCTTGTTGCTGCGGAACAGCCACACGAGGCTGGAGATGACGAAAATGACCTGGAGCGGGTTGCGTTGGAAGAGTAGCCATAGCGCCGTTCCCGCGCCCTGCGCGCCGGACACGCTCGCTGTGCCGATCTTGCCGAGAGCGCCCTTCGCGGCGGGCGCGGCGGTCTTGGCTGCGTCCAGCGCGTTGCTGGCGGCGGCTTTCATGGTGGAAGCCTTGCCGGTGACCCGCTGGGTCACGTTCTGCGCTTTAGCGGAGACAGTCTGAGCGACATCCTGCGCCTTGGCTGCGACATTCTGCGCGGCATCCTGAGTTGTTTTGGCCACGTCCTGCACCACCTCCTGGGCCTTCTGGCCTGCGTCCTGAGCCGCCTGCGTCACGCCTTGAACAGCGTCTTGAACCCTGTCAGCGACCGCGTCTTTGGCGCCGAAGGAGTCACCTACTGCCGACATGTCGGGCATGATCGGCGTAGGTGCTGCGTCAGCAGGAGGTGTAGGCGCCTTATGTGCCTCACAAGCGGGGGACGGTTCGCCGAGCAAAACTGGCTCAAGCGGGCCGTCCACGAGGATGACCTCGCCCACCTCAATCGTGTTCTCAATCGGGTCAAAGATCTCGACCACAACGACTTCGATGGATTCGCTACTGGCTACTTCGCTGCTCACCGCCTTGCTGCTGACCGGCTCATGGAACTGCGGCCTGTTATTTTTTCTGTTCATGTCTGCTCTCCAGTGACAGATTAGGCCGAAGCGGTAGGCTGGCCGGAGCTCTTCACGAACCGGGCGGCCACGAAACCGACGAGGGTGGCGATGCCAACGAAGGCCACAGGCCGGAGGCGCGCAAAATCTTCCGTATCCCGGATGACCTCGTCAATGTCCTTCTGCTGGGCCGCCATGCCGAAATCGGTCAACTTCTGTGCAGCCTGCTCGATGTACGGACTGGCAAGAGAACCTAACCCCTTCCCGCGCAGATCGATGGCGCTCTGCTTGACGATCTTCGCGACATCGGTGACGCCGGTCGCCAGGGAGTCCTTCTGCTGGCCGAGGGCGATCTTGAAGCGTGTGCTCAAAAGGTCCATGGCCTGGCCCACGTACTGCTGCCCCTGCTGAACCGCCTGCTGAGTCTGCTGCTTGACCTGGTCCTTAACTTGATTGGTGAAGGGCGCATCTGTGCCGATCGGGGGCGTATTTTGTGTGTCTGCCACTGCGAATGTTCTCCTGCGAAAATTCCTATTGCCCGTTGATACCCGTAGAAGTGTGAGGTCAAACGGACGTGCTCACTTATTCCACGCGGGAACCCCATACCAAGTCTTTTTGTTAAATGAGTTGACAGCGATACGCTCATATGCAATACTAATGCCGTTGGGAAGTCACTTGCGGAGGGGGAAGCACAAACGATGGCCGTTGACTACAAAGACTACTACAAGATTTTGGGGCTGCCGAAGACGGCCAACGAGAAAGAAGTCAAGGCGGCTTATCGGAAGCTCGCCCGCCAGTTCCATCCAGACGTGAACCCAGGTGATAAGAGCGCCGAGGACAAATTCAAAAACGTGGGCGAGGCTTACGAGGTCCTGTCCGATGCCGACAAGCGGGCCAAATACGACCAGTTTGGCGACGAATGGAAGTCTTACAGTCAGGGCGGCCCGAGCGCAGGTCCGGGTGGGGTGAGGGCCGGAGGCGTCCGGACCGAATACGACTTCGGCGGCGCGGGCGGCGGGCCGGACATTGACGATTTTCTGTCGTCGCTGTTCGGCGGCGCGGCGGGCGGCGGGCAGTCCGGCGGCGGGCCGGCGGGCGGCTTCGGCGGCTTCAGCAGTGGGCGCCACGCCGCCCGGTCCCCGCGTCAGGCCGCGTCCGATGTCGAGCAGAGGGTCGAGATCAGTCTGGAGGAAGCCTACAAGGGCACCAGCAAGAGCTTCACCATCTTGATCCCCGACACCTGCGGCCGGTGCGGCGGGGCGGGCGCGGTCTCGGCGGGCAAGGGCCGGCCCTGCTCAAGCTGCGCTGGGACTGGCAAGGTCAAGGGCGGGCGCAGCATGTTCGGCAACAGCATCTGCCCGCAGTGTGGCGGGACCGGGGAAGCGGCGGCGGTCTGCCCGGACTGCCACGGAGAAGGCGTCATCTCCAAGCCGCGCCGCATCTCCGACGTCAAGATCCCCGCCGGCGTCTCGGACGGCCAGCGCATCCGCCTGGCTGGGCAGGGCGCGGGAGGCGGCGATCTGTTCCTGAAGGTCAAGATCAAATCTAGCGCCCAGTATGAACGCACCGGCGACGATTTGCAAACGGACTTCGCAGTCCCCTTCACCGTCGCGGCCCTCGGCGGCGAGGCGTCCGTCGAGACGTTTACGGGGCGCAAGACGCTCAATGTGCCGCCCGGCACCCAGAGCAGCCAGTCGTTCCGGCTGACGGGCCAGGGGATGCCGAGACTCAAGGGCGGCGGGGCGGGGGACCTCTACGCGCGGGTGAAGATGACGGTCCCCAAGGACCTCTCGCCGCGCGAGCGCGACCTGCTGACCGAACTCGCCAAGCTGCGTTCGGATTCGGTGAAAGTGTAGGGGGCTGGAGTCATGGCATTCGTGAAAGACAGAGACGAGCCGATCTACACCATCAGCATCGCCGCCAAGCTGGTTCGCCCCGCCGTGCGGGCCGTGGCGGGGGAAGAGGCGGCCAAGCCCATCCACGCCCAGACGCTCAGGATGTACGACCGTCTAGGTCTGGTCAAGCCGCGCAAGGTCGGCAAGAACCGCTTTTATTCCGACCGGGACATCGAGCGCTTGCAGCAGATCCAGCACTTGACGCAGGATATCAAGGTCAACCTCAGCGGCGTGGCCTATATCATCTCCCTGCTCGATCAGATGGGGCGGATGGACATGATGGCCGAGCGGCTGGAGGCTATGCTGCGCGAGGCGGAGCAGCAGGCCGGGCAGATCGAGCAGAAACGGTCCGCCTCGCGAGTCGAGACCGATACTGGCGTTTAAGAGGAGTAACTCCCCATGTTTGAAAAGTTTACCGAGAAAGCGCGCGAGCTGGTGCAGTCCGCCCAGGACATCCTGGCGCGCTACCAGCACACGCAGCTCGACACCGAACACCTGCTGCTGGCGATGCTGGAACAGAACGAGGGCCTGGCCGTGCAGGTCCTCCAGAAGCTGAACGTGGACACGCGCGCCCTGAGCCACGCCACCGAAGAAGCCCTGGCGCGCGCCCCCAAAGTGCAGTACGCCGACTCGGGCGCCCAGGTCTACATCACGCCGCGCATCAAGCGCGTCTTCGACCTCGCCAAAGAAGAAGCCCAGCGGCTCCAGGACAGCTACATCGGCGTCGAACACCTGCTGCTGGGCCTGGTCAACGAGGGCGACGGCGGCGCGGCGCGTCTCTTGAAGCGGCAGAACGTGGACGAGGAAAAGCTGTACAAGGCCTTGCAGGCCGTCCGGGGCAATTCGCGCGTCACCGACGAAAACCCGGAAGAAAAATACCGGATGCTGGAGCGCTTCTCGCGTGACCTGACCGCGCTGGCCCGCGAAGACAAGATAGACCCGGTCATCGGGCGCGACGAGGAGATCAAGCGGACCATCCAGATCCTGTCCCGGCGCACCAAGAACAACCCGGTCCTGATCGGCGACCCCGGCGTCGGCAAGACAGCCGTTGCCGAGGGCCTGGCCCTCAAGATCGTCAAGGGCGACGTGCCCGAGAACCTGCGCGGGCGGCGTCTCCTCGCCCTGGACATGGGCGCCCTCGTCGCCGGCTCCAAGTTCCGGGGCGAGTTCGAGGAGCGATTAAAAGGCGTTATGGACGAGGTCCGCAAGGCCGCCGGCCAAGTCATCCTGTTCCTGGACGAGCTGCACACCGTCGTCGGCGCGGGCGCGGCCGAGGGCGCGATGGACGCCTCCAACATGCTCAAGCCGGCTCTTGCGCGCGGCGAACTCCAGTGCATCGGCGCGACTACGCTTGACGAATACCGTAAAAACATCGAGAAGGATGCCGCTCTGGAGCGCCGCTTCCAGCCTATCGTCATCGGCGAGCCGTCGGTCGCCGATACTGTCGAGATCCTGCGCGGCCTGCGCGATAAGTACGAGGCCCACCACACGGTCACCATTGACGATTCAGCGCTGATTGCCGCCGCCGAGCTGTCGCACCGCTACGTCACCGACCGGTTCCTGCCCGATAAGGCCATTGACCTCATCGATGAGGCCGCGTCCAAAATACGCATCGAGAAGTCGTCCATGCCCTCGGACATCCGCGACATGGAAGACCAGCTGAACCAGATAGTCGCCGAGGGCCGTGCCGCCGCCGACGCCCGCGACTACGAAAAAGCCGCCCGCTTCCGCGACGAGGAGGTCGCCCTGCGCCGCACCTTCACCGTCCGGCGCGATGCCTGGACGCGCGAGTCGGGCGTGGACAGCGTCGTGGACGAGCATGACATCGCCGAGCTGATCTCCAAGACAACGGGCATTCCCGTTTCACGCATGTTCGAGGAGGAGGCCGAGAAGCTGCTCAACATGGAGCTGAAGCTGCACGAGCGCGTCATCGGCCAGGAGGTCGCCATCGCCGCCGTCTCTGAAGCCGTCCGGCGCGGCCGGGCCGGGCTGAAGGACCCGAACCGGCCCATCGGCTCCTTTCTGTTTCTCGGCCCGACCGGCGTCGGCAAGACCGAACTCGCCCGCGCCCTGGCGAACTTCATGTTCGACGACCCCGACGCCATGGTTCGCATAGACATGTCCGAGTACATGGAGAAGCACTCGGTCGCACGGCTCATCGGCGCCCCGCCCGGCTACATCGGCTACGACGAGGGTGGGCAGCTCACCGAGGCCGTCCGCCGCCGCCCCTACCGCGTCGTCCTGCTGGACGAGATCGAGAAGGCCCACCCGGACGTCTTCAACATCCTGCTGCAACTGCTCGATGCCGGGCGATTGACCGACAGCACGGGCCGGACCGTGGACTTCAAAAACACCGTCGTCATCATGACCTCGAACATCGGCAGCCAGTTCATCGAGGCCATGCCCGTCGGCGCCTCGCTGCACGAGCAGGACGCGCTCTACGAGAAGATGAAAAGCAAAGTCACCGAGCAATTGCGCCAGCACTTCCGCCCGGAGCTTCTGAACCGGATAGACGAGATCATCGTCTTCCACGCTTTAAACCAGGAGCAGATCAAGAGCATCGTAGACCTGCTCCTCAAAGGCACTGAGCGGCAACTGGCCGAGCGCAAGCTGCACCTGGAAGTCACTGAGGCCGCAAAAACACTCATCGCCGAGTCCGGCTTCGACCCCCTGTATGGTGCAAGGCCGTTGCGGCGGACGATCCAGCGCATGGTCGAAAACCCGATCTCCAGCGGCATCCTGCGCCGCGAGTTCAAGGATGGCGACACCATCGTCGTGGACAGCGACGGCGAAAAGATCATCACGCACCTAAAAGCGCCGACTGTGCAGGAAGACGCCGTGGCGGCATAGTGGATGAGGGGGCGGCCGGAAGGCCGCCCCTTCTTGTGTGAGCGGTGGTTGACAAGTCACTGCCCTCGCGCTATACTCTTTTTGTTCAGGATGGAGGGGGGACGCCAGGGATGAGCAAGTGGGCAAAATTCTGGGATAAGCTTTCTGCTGGCCGGTCCGACAACAACATCGACTACGCGGAGCTGGAAGCTTATCTGGAGCGGCTCGGTTGGGGCACAGAAAGTGCCAGGACGAGCCACCGATACTACAAACACCCTCTAGTTCCTGCGCCTGTCAACATCCAGCCTCGCCGTGACGGCAAGGCTAAAGGCTATCAGGTCGAGCAGGTCCGCGAAGCCCTCGGCCAATACACGGGAGAAGACAACGATGGATGGCTATGAGGCCAAAGTTCACTACAGCCCGGATGATGAGGGTTACGTCGCCCAGATCGTCGAATTCGTCGGCTGTGCCGTGGACGGTCCCACTCCGGAAGTCGCTCTAGCGCGTCTGCATGAGGCAAAGACGGACTGGGTACGGATCGTGCGCGGGAGCGGGCGCCAAGTTCCATTACCGCGCTCTGGGCGGCTGACGGAAGATGCGGTTGTTGCATGAGTCTGGCAGATGTCCCGCAAGTCTGCGGCGACCACAGGATTGTTCTGCTTCTCCATAGTGCAAGGGGAAATGCGTGGGCGAAGAGCTAACAACGATCATCTCGTTCGTCGGAGGGAAGATTACCGCCAAGGAGCTTGAGCAGCGCTTGCACGGCGACCCGTCCGGCTTTGAGGCGACGTTGAACAATGATCCGAACCTACCCGCCGGTCATCTGGATCAAGGTGTTTATGTCTTCATCCTCCAGCAGAACTTGGACCACATCGCTGACGTCTACAGCGTATACGTCGAATTGCAGAATTATTTGGCCCGCAACGCGATCATGTCCGATGGGGGAGAAGGATACACCAGGCACTTCGGCGATCTGCTGTCAGCGCAGCCGGATTGGCTGAATGTTCTTGAAAGCGACTACTTCTTGAAAGAGGTACTGCCGGACGCGATGGACCGGACCGGCGAAGAGTTGAAGCATTGGGTTCAGGACCAACTACTGGAGCGTTTCCGCTATGCCAGGGAGCCGCCAAACTGGATACAGAGTGAGGATTGGCCGATTAATGCGAATGGGCCGCTAGTGTTCCTTGGTGAGTTGGAAGTGGGCAACTATTTCCACGATGATGCTCGGGCGTATGTATTCTACGATGAGGCAAGCACAACCTGTGAAACGGTTCTTCAGGTCGCCTGAACTTATGCAGCGCAGATGGGTCTATCAATTATGATCACCCCTTCTCAAATCCATCGGGTCAGCGACGAGATCGCGCGCCGGTTCCAGCCGGAGCGCATCATCCTGTTCGGCTCCTATGCTTATGGAACGCCCACCGAGGACTCGGACGTAGACCTGCTGGTCGTCATGCCCTTGCCAGACAAGGGACGCGGCAGGGCCTCGGACATCCGGTTGCACTTGGACATCTCGTTCCCGCTCGATCTGATCGTGTGCGATCCAGTATATCTGGAGCAGCGGATTGCCATGAACGATTTCTTCCTGCGCGAAGTTACCGAGAAGGGGAAAACACTCCATGCAGGCGATCACACAGCAATGGGTCAGTAAAGCCGAAGGCGACTGGGTCAGCATGAACCGCGAGGGACAGGCGCAGAACCCGCCAAACCATGACCTCATTTGCTATCTGGCGCAACAGTGTGCCGAGAAGTACCTGAAAGCGCGCCTGCAAGAAGCCAATTTGTCTTTCCCCAAGACCCACAATCTGCCTGCTCTGCCGGCTTTGGTCATTCCCGCTGACTCGACGTGGAACATGTTACAGGTCGCGCTGACGAAGTTGGATGACTACGGGGTGGAGTTCCGCTATCCGGGGAGCGACGCCAACGCGGCGGACGCACAAGACGCCCAGCATTTCTGCCGCATCGCGCGTGAAGTCGCACGCCGTAGTCTTGGGCTGCCAGTATGATCACCCCTTCCCAAATCCGTCAGGTCAGTGACGAGATCGCGCGCCGGTTCCAGCCGGAACGCATCATCCTGTTTGGCTCCTACGCTTATGGCACGCCCACTGAAGACTCGGACGTGGACCTGCTGGTCATCATGCCACTCAAGGGCAGAACGGCAAAGCAAGCGACTAAAATTCGGGGTAGGGAAGGTACTCTATGAAGCTAGCCACGCAGGAGCGGATTGATAGGGCTGAGGAAGACTGGGCCGGCGATTCCGCTGACAAAGAGGAAGCGCGAGAGGCGATGAAGCTCTGCCGTGGTGTAAGGCACGAGTTGCGGACTAGTCTTGGGCTGCCGGTTTGATGGCCGCCAAACTGTGAGAGCGCGAAGTTTGATCGCCCCTTGGGTCCTCCTGCTAATCCTCTGGATGATTGGGATTTGCCGCGCCGACACCCTCCCGACCCCGCGCGCCATTGCCCTGCCGAGCGCCGCGCCGTCCGGCTTCCCCGCTGTGGACACCATCACGGTCGTTTTTTACCCCGCCGCGCTCTCCTCGCAGCCGGCCCCCGCTGTGGTCGCGCTGCCGCCGAGCGGGGGCAGCGCGCGGGACCCCATCATGCGGCGGCTCGCCCGGCACCTCGCCGCCCAGGGCATCGCCTGCGCCGTCATGGATTTGCCTTATCATGGCTACCGGAAGCGGCCT
>JANOOM010000298.1:0-3900 GCA_031421335.1 Armatimonadota bacterium | reverse complement strand
CAACCGCCCGCTCCTCCTGCCGGCCACATTCGGGCCGCGCCCCAAAGGAAAACCTGACGCCACCCGCCCCGTGCCTCATCTGCGACCGCGTCCGCCTCTGCCGTCAGCGCAACAACCCCTGGCTCCACGCCCCCGAGTTCGCCGCCCACGGCATTGATGCGGACACGGCGCGGGAACTGGCCGCGCGGGTGCGCGCGAATCTGGCGCCGCCCCCCGACCTCACCGGGTCCGTGTAGGGGCGCCGCTTGCCGCGCCCTCCTCTCCTGTCTGTCCCCTCTCCTGTCTGTCCCCTCTCCTGTCCGCCTGAGCAGGACGCGGCGGACGGGAAGAGGGGGCCATGATGGACGAGAAAAGAGGGCGCGGCAAGCGGCGCCCCTACAAAGACCCGACAGAACAGACCCCTCGCATAAGCCTTCAAGTGAAAGGGCAGGCGCGGGGACCTCGCCCCTGCATCTCATCGGGCCGAAGCCCGCAGGGGCGGGGTCTCCCCGCCCTCTTTCCCCTCCCGCTCTCTTTCCGTCCCTTTCCTGGGGTGACAGGGTTGGTAAGATGGCTCGAAAATAGTTTGTTGTGCGCCTTGCGGAAGCTGAGACGCTGTGTTATAATGGTAACAGTCGCAGCCTTTCTCGCCTTGCACTGATCGGGAGAACCCAGATGTTCGAGCGGCAGACCTCCTCTTCCGCGCCCACCTCTGCCACGCGCTCGCTCCAAGATCGGCTGCGCTGGACGCTGGCCGGCCTGGGGCTGGCCCTGCTCGTGCTCCTCGTGCTGCCCAGCGCCCAGATCAAGCTCGGCGCCTCCCAGCTCAACGGGCTGGTCGGCAGCTACACCTCCAGCACCCCCCACTATGATGTCACCATCACCGGCGGCACCATCGTCAGCACGCCGCCCGCCGTGTTCGGGGCCGGCGACAGCAACAACTACTATGGCGCTGGCACCGCCAGTTCCAGCGGGGCCGGGAAGACCTGCACCGCCAGCGCCAAAGGCCCCCTCACCGCGACCTTCAACTGGAACAACGGCGGCGACGCCACCGCTCTGCCCCCGCCCAGCGTGATCATCAGCCAGACCTGCACGGCGGGCTGGGGCAACAACCCGACCAGCAGCGCCACGGGCACCGGCACGGCGAACAACGGCCTGAGCACCGGGGTCCTGACGACCAGCGCGAACGGGGCGAGCAGCACGAGCACTCTCTATACGGGCAAGGACACCCCCGGCGCGACCTTCTCGGTCACCTGTAACCCCACGGCCACTTTCACAGGCACCGACGGGTCGGCCTATGACGCCTTCATCTCCGGCAATGTCAACGTCACCTATCAGGCTTCGGTCGCTCTTGTTGACGTTCCCGTTGGAGGCATGAATTCAGGCCGGCAGTTGCTGACAGGATCAGCAGCATCCTGCTCCTTGAGCGTCCCACTACCCTTCTCAGTGGACAAAACTACCTACAAGTGGTCAGCAACTGGCGACGTGTTTTATACCTACAACGAGCACGCACCCAGCCATCAGCTCATCTTACTCTCTGACGACCCTTCCTATACCACCGGCCCCAGTTTTGGCTTCTTTGACAAGAGTGCTGATACTATAACTGTCACCTGCAAAGCAACAGTCGTATGCCCTGACGGCACACGCCTGCCAATATCTGTAACAGCACCCGCCATCACATCGGTCAAGCCAACAGGAAGTTGGAGCACCAGCAATGGTCAGGCTGGTTACGGGCATTTTTTTACTGGTACTTCGATGGGGACTAATGATCTTTGGAACCCAATTACCGTCACTGTACCTCAGCATTTCAGCGGTGGCAAATGCTGCTTGGCGCAACTCATTACCCCTGTCTTGCGGCTCACGCGCAATATCCCAAATGGGGGGCCTGCCAACTTCTACTATAAAACGCCGCAACAAAATCCTGACGGCACCACTTCAATGGTCTTGCCAGGACAGGGTCTGGATACAGCATTCCCATACCCGGTTGGGATTTCTATCAGCGGAACTAATGTCACTCCCGTTACCCCCACTGGTGGCTACATATGGAACGTGCCAGATTCTGGCACCTCAGGGGACTCGCCCACCTTCTCACTCTCCACCAACCCCCAGGATAGTGGAGGCTCCGACTGGTCAAGCGCCTATGGCAATGAAAATTTCACCACCTACCTGATGTACCAGCCCCCAGGCGGGGTCTGGGTGCCGATCCAACGGCTCGATTGGGGGTGGCAGGGCACCGCCAATCGTACTAATGGGAAATGGACTGCTAACGTCACTGACTTCGCGCCCTCAACTGGGTCAGACACTAGTACCCCCCCTCAGTGGAATTCGGTTCTTGTGGCTAACGATCAACTCTATCCATAACGCCTCAGTAATGTTTCCTGTCTGCGGATGTGAAAGGACAAAAAAATGAACTTTTGGGCAGCCCTGTTCTCGATGATTTTCATCACCTCCTCTCTGAGTAGCGCAACAATGGCTCAATCAACCGCGCCCCCGAAGGCGGGTTCCGCCGCGCCCCCGAAGGCGGGTTCCACTTTCGCAAGCATTCCTGTAATCACGCCTGAAATGTCCCGCTGGCTGTTGGCGTCGTCTCATAGCTACGATCTCTCAAAAGTGGGAGATAATTTTGCCAAACAAGGGGACTGGCAGAACGCCCAGGAAGCTTATCAAAAAGCATTGGATCTGTACCCAACTAATCGCCAAGCCCTCTATGGCATGGCGGCGTGTAGCCAAACCGCCGGAGACACCAACGCGCAGTTAAGCTTTTATCGCAAGGTAGTCTATTCCATAAATCCTGCCGACAGGGGTTTCAGTGAGACCGACCCGGAGAAGCTGATGCAGTTCGTTCTGCTGTTGAGCCAGGCTGGCTATGCGGACGAGGCGCTGACAGTCTATACTCACGCGGCGTCTCTGCTTAACTACATGGACGGGAAACAGAACATCCCGATGATGCTACCTGCGTTTGGCTCGGCTCCCGGTCAGGTGCCGTACTCCGCCAAAAGGGTGAAAGCTTTAGCCCACGTAGGGATCGCCGTCAAGACACAGGATGGCCAAGAGAAGCAGACACATCTGGATGAGGCGATACGCTTGCAGCCGGACCTAGCGACCGCTTACTTCTACAAAGGGCGGCAGGCCCTGACATTCCAGACGGGTCACTCCCGCGAGGCGCGTGATGCTTTCCGTGCAGCCGCCCGCTACGGCGACCCGAGCATGAGGGCGGAAGTGGCTAAGGCGACGGAAGGATTTTCCATCGAGCGCGATGCCAAGTACGAGCAAGACATGGAAGACCTGCACAAGAAACAGATGATGCAAAAGAAGTAGAACCAACCAAGCCCAGCCCCGAACAAGAGGCTGGGCTTATTTCTCAGCACGCCTCACGAAAATAATTCGACGCAATGATCTCTCAGACTGATATAGTCGAATCTGCCGCACCCGTTGCGGCCCTCCCCGCCGCCCTCCGCGCTCATTCCCCTGCCGTCCTGCTGGCCCTGGGCGTCGCCGCCCACCTGCTGTTCCTGCTGTCGCTGCGGTTCGGCTGGCTCAACCCCCTCTTCAACGACACCATGCACCGCTTCGGGCCGGGCGGCGACTTCTTCTCCATCTACGCCGCCGGCGTCAAGGCCCGCGCGGGCGAGTCCGTCTACACCGTCGGCGGGCGCGTCGAGACCGTCCCCTACGCTTACGCCTTCCGCTACGCCCCCCTGGTCGCCTACACCGTCGGCGCGGCCCTGTCCTGCCTGCCGGCCATCGGCGCGTATGCCCTCTGGCTCATCGGGTGCGAGCTGGCCCTGCTCCGCAACATCCGCCTGACGCTGGCGCTCGCCGGGCCTGTGTAGGGGCGCCGCTTGCCGCGCCCTCCTGTCCGTGCATTTCCATGTGCGCCTCGCGGTGTACGCCTCGCGGGTTTCGTGCGGCCTACGGGGC
>JANOOM010000297.1:0-8168 GCA_031421335.1 Armatimonadota bacterium | reverse complement strand
GGCAGGGCAAGCTGGCCGAGCGGCGCGAGCATCTCGAACTCCAGATGAGCATGCGGACCGAGCAGCGCACAGCCAAGATCATTGACCTGCTTGAAGAACTGCGCCGGGACGTGCCTGGTGGCTGAGGAAATAGACGCGGCGGCGGCGGAAACGCAGGAGGACGTTGATCGGGCGCGTGAGAGTGCTTAAAAGACTGTCTTGGTGGCCTGGGCGAAGGGGAAAGGAGAGCAGGGACGGGAAAAGAAGGCAGGGACAAGCCCCGCCCTCCTCTCCGCCCCCATTCCCTGGGCAGAACCGAGGGTGTGGTTCACCGCATCCCTACGCTTCCGGGCTTCGTGGTATGGTGAAAAAGAAGGCGCTGCCCTGACCGGGCCGGCTTTCCACCCAGATGCAGCCGCCGTGCGCCTCGACGGCGAGTTTGCAGAAGGTCAGGCCCAGGCCCGTAGACATCTTGCGGCCCGCCTTGCGGCTCTCCACCTGCCCGAACTTTTCGAAGATGCGGTCGAAAGCCTCCGGGGGGATGCCCTCGCCGGTGTCGCGGATGCTGAACAGCAGGGCAGCGTCGCTGGCCTGGGCTGATGCCGTGATCGTCCCGCCGGCGGGCGTGAACTTGATGGCATTCCCCAGCAGATTGACCAGGGTCCGGCGCAGCTTGTCCTCGTCGCCGGGGAAGGGCGGCAGGTCCAGCGGGGCCTCCTCGGCCAGCGTCAAGCCGTTCGCCTTGGCCAGCATGGCGACCTGGGCCGAGGCCCGCCCGATCAGGCCCGCCGCCGTGAGCGGGACCTTGTCCAGCGGTACCGACTCCTGTTCCATCTTTTCCACATCCAGCAGGTCGTTGATCATGCCCAGCAATGTCTGACCGCCGTCCACGGCGATGTCTATTATCTCGGCCTGGATCTCGTTCATGTCGCCGACCAGCGGCACGGTCTGGAGGCCGGAAAGCAGGGAAGTCAGCGGGGTCCGCAGATCGTGGACGATCATGTTGGTCAGGTCGTCGCGCAGGCGCTCCAACTCCTTGAGCTTCCGGTAGCTTTCAGCGAGTTCCGATGTGTAGCGCAGCTCGCGGTCGCGGGCGCGTTTCTCGCGCAGGCTGGCCCCGACGCGGGCGCGCAGCAGGGTGGGGTTGAACGGCTTGGGCAGATAGTCGGCCGCCCCCATCTCGATGCAGCGCACGACGCTGTCCGTTTCGTCCAGGGCGGAGATCATGATGACGGGCAGCCGCTGCGTCCTGGGGTCGTTCTTGATGCGCGAAAGCACCTCATAGCCGTCCATGTCCGGCATCATGATATCCAGCAGGACGACGTCGAAGGGCTGCTCGGCCAATGCGCCCAGCGCTTCTCGTCCGCCCGCCGCCGTGACGGCCCAGTGGCCCTGTTTTTGCAGGCGGCGGGCCAGAACGTCCCGGTTCTCCTCGTTATCGTCCACGACGAGTATCAGGCCGCTTTCCTCGCTCTCACCCTGCATATCACCCGAGGGCGTGAAGCTGGACGGCAGCGCTTGGGGGCGCACCGGCGCCGAGTCGGCGGCCACGTCGGGGGAGCCAAGGACGGTGGCGTTCAAGCGCTCGTCCACGAGCGCCAGCAGGCGCTTGCCGGCGGCGTGGATCTTCTCGACATCCGCGACCAGGTCCGGCCTGTCCAACTCGCGCAGGTCGTCCATGACCATCTCGCCGTAGCCGAGGACATGCCCGATTGGGTTCCGCAGATCGTGCCGTAGGTTGGCGAGTGCCGTTTCGTTCACGCCGCCCTGCTTCCCGCGAGCAGCGCCTCGATCTTGCCCAGGAGGCGCAGCAGATCAACCGGCTTGGTGTCGTACTCGTCGCAGCCCGCCGCGATGGCCTTGCCGCGGTCATCGGACATGGCATGCGCGGTCAGGGCGATGACCGGGATGGCGCGCGTGGCCGGGTCCGCCTTGATCCGACGGGTCGCCTCCCAGCCGTCCAGGACGGGCAGGCTCATGTCCATCAGGATCAAGTCGGGCGCCTCGGCCGCCGCCGAGGACACGCCCGCGCTGCCGTCAACCGCCAAGACGACGTCATAGCCTTTGCGGATCAGCCGGCGGGAAAGCATGTCCCGGTTGTCTTCGTTGTCTTCGACCAGCAGGATCTTCGGCATTCCATCCTCCTTCATCCCTTGCGGGCGGCGACCAGCATGCTGATCTCGCGCAGCAAGGCGCTCTGGTCCCAGGCACCCTTCTGGACGATCTTCTCGACGTAGCCGTTCAACCGAAGCCGGTCTGCCTCGGTAATGTCTTTGACCGTCAGGACGATGACCGGGACCGCGCGCCACTCGGCCCGCTCGCGCAGGCGCTGGGTGAACTCGAAGCCGTCCATCTCGGGCATCATCAGGTCAAGCAGGATGAGGTCCGGCATTGCCGACTCCATGCACTCCAGTGCGACCCGGCCGTTGGCGGCCTCCATGACGTTCCAGCCTTCCCGGACCAGCAGGGCACGCACCCTTTCGCGGGTCGGCTCGTCGTCCTCGACCAGCAGGACGCCGCAGGTCTCGCCGGTGCAGCCGTAGCGCCCGAGCAGGGCGGACAGCCGGCCTCGGTCAACAGGCTTGGTCATATAGTCGGTCGCGCCCAGTGCGAAGCCGATGTTCTTGTTGTCCACCATGGTCAGCATGATGACGGGGATGTCCCGCGTTTCTGGGTCTGCCTTGAGCTGCTGCAAGACGGCCCAGCCGTCCATGCCCGGCATCATCACGTCCAGAGTGATGGCGACGGGGCGCAGCGTCCGGGCCAGCCGCAGGCCCTCCTCCCCGCCCGCTGCCGTGGCGGGCCGAAAGCCTTCTTTGGTCAGGAACCGGTGCATCAGGTCGCGGGCGGCGGGGTCGTCGTCAATCGCCAAGACAAGGTTGCTGTCGGCCGGAGTGGGAGGTGACTCCAGGGGGACGGGCTGCCGGGGCGCGTCCTTGACGTCATTAGCCCCGGCGACGATGGCCGGGAGACGGAACGTGAAGGCCGAGCCTCGGCCCGGCTCGCTCTCGACCGTCGTATCACCGCCCATCATGCGGCAGAAGCGGCGCGTGAGGGCAAGCCCCAGGCCCGTCCCGCCGTACTTGCGCGTGGTGGAGGCGTCCGCTTGCGCGAAGGCCTCAAACAGCCCGGCCATCTGCTCCCCGGTCATGCCGATGCCTGAGTCGCGGATGGTGAACAGCCAGTCGGCGCCCTCGCGGCGGACGTCGAGCATGATGTCGCCGTTCTCCGTGAATTTGGTGGCATTGGACAGCAGGTTGAAGAGGGACTGCCGGACTTTAGTCAAGTCCGCGCGCATCAGGCCGGCGTCCGGGGGGCAGTGGACGATTAGCGTGTTGTTCTTCTTAGCGACCAGTGGCTGCACGGTGGCGGCGACATCGGCGACTATGGCGGCGATGTCGAAGTCTTCTAGGTACAGCTCCATCTTGCCCGCCTCGATCTTGGACAGGTCCAGGATGTCGCTGATCAAGGCCAGCAGGTGCTTGCCGGCGTTCTGGATCTTCTGCAGGTCCGGGGTGAAGTTGTCCAGGCCCTCGTCTTCGGCCGCCTCTTGCAGCATCTCGGAGTACCCGAGGATCGCGTTCATGGGGGTGCGAAGCTCGTGGCTCACGTTCGCGAGGAACTGCGATTTCGTGCGCGACGCAGTCTCGGCGGCATCCTTGGCCCGGCGCAGGTCTTCCTCCGCTTGTTTGCGCTGCGCGATGTCCGCGAATGTGATGACTGCGCCCTGTAGCGCGCCGTCCTCGGTGATCGGCGATGATGTGTACTCGACCGGGAACGAGGTGCCGTCCCCGCGCCAGAAGACCTCGCTGTCCACGCGGCAGCTCTGCCCGGTCCGAAAGGCACCATGAATAGGGCACTCCTCGACGGGGTAGGGGGAGCCGTCGGCGCGGCTGTGGTGGGTCAGCGCGTGCATGTCTCGGCCCGATGCCTCTTCGGGCGTGATCTGCAGCATCTGCGCCGCCGCCCGGTTGAGGAACGTGCATCTGCCGCCCATGTCGAGGCCGAACAGCCCCTCACCGGTTGACTCCAGGAGGAGCCGGTTGCTGTTGTTCAGCCGGAGGCGCTCGCTCTCGGCCCGCTTGGTCTCGGTAATATCGCGCACGAACGCGCTGAAGGTGACGCCGTCCTCGGACCGGATCGGGGCGATGGCGATCTCGATCGGGAACTCCGTCCCGTCCCGGCGCAGGGCGCAGATCTCGATGCGCCGGTTCAGCACCGGCCCTTCGCCTGTGTCCAGATAATGAGCCAGGCCGATCCGGTGCGCGTCCCGGTAGGCGAGCGGGATAATGGTCTCGGCCAATACCCGCCCGACGGCCTCGGCGCGCGTGCGCCCGAAAATGATCTCAGCTTGGGCGTTCCAGTCGGTAATGACGCCGCGCGAATCGGCGCTGATGACGGCGTCCAGGGCGGTGCCTATCGTCAGGCGCAGGCGCTCCTCGCTTTCCAGGATGGCCTGCGCCTGGCGCCGCGTGGTCGCGGTCGCCTGGGCGAACTCGGCCGCGAGGAGCTGTAACTGCCGCCGTGCCGACAGCCCCAGCAGCAGGCCCCCGGCGAGGGCCGCCGCAAGAGCGGTGGCGATGACGCCCTGCGCGGTCCGCCGTGTGGTGGACTCGCGCTCCGCCCGCAGCCCGTCCTCTGCCGAGATCAGGCCGCTGAACTGGACGCGTATGGCATCCATCAGGTGCTTGCCGGGATCATCAGGGTTGCGGTGCAGAGTCGCCCGACTGAGTGCGCCGACGTGCGCGATCACAGTTTCAGTGTCGTCGTCCCACTGAAACGCCAGGGCGCGAATCGTTTCGACGCGCTGGTGCTGCTGCCAGTTGCCGGTGACCAGGCTCCCCAGAGTGTCCAAAGCCGGGCCGACCTTCTCCCCCGCCGCTGAGTACGGCTGTAGGAAGTTGGGGTCGCCCGTGAGTAGGTAGCCGCGCTTGCCGGTTTCCCGGTCCAGCAGCAGCTTCTGCGAGAGGTTCGCTTGGGCAATGACCTGGTCGCTGTGACCCTCCCACTCGAAGACGCGCAGCAGGTGGTTGACCTGCCAGATGAGAATCCCGGACAGGGCGGCCATGAGCAGCAGGGGCAGCAAGGCAGAGCGCGTCAAGAGACGATTAAATCGGGCTTCGTTGATAAGGGGACGCATTGTTGGCAGTGTACCCAATCGGTACCCATCGCACGCGCGCATTTAGGGTATGATGGCGAGATGGCAAGGCTCAATGATCTCCTGCTTTCCGCTCTCCCGCTTCCGGTCGTGGTCCCCCGCTATGACCGCCGGACGGTCACGCCGGGCATCGTTCATATCGGCGTCGGCGGGTTCCACCGCGCGCATGAGGCCGTCTATCTGGATGACCTGATGGCGCTCGGGGCGGGGCGGAAGTGGGGCATCTGCGGCGTCGGCGTGCGCCCCGCGGACGCGGCCATGCGAGATGCCCTGGTTCCGCAGGACTGCCTCTACACCGTCGTCACCCGCAGCGCGGAGGGCGATGCAGCGCGCGTCATCGGCTCGCTCAAGCGCTTTTTGTTCGCCCCCGAACAGACGGAGGCCGTTTTGGAGGCCCTGGCCGCGCCCGAAACGCGCATCGTTTCTTTGACAATCACGGAGGGCGGCTACAACTTCAGCCCGGCCACCGGTGAGTTCGACGGGGAGAACCCGGACGTCCGGCACGACCTCAAGGACCCGGCCCACCCCGTCAGCGTCTTCGGCTTTCTGGCCGAGGCCCTGGACCGGAGGCGGCGGGCAGGGTCGGCGCCGTTCACGATCCTGTCGTGCGACAACGTGCCCGAGAACGGCGACATGGCCCGCAAGACGCTCCTCGCGTTCGCCGCCCTGCGCGACCCGGCCCTGCGCGACCCGGCCCTGCGCGACTGGATCGCCGCCCGCGCCGCCTTCCCGAACAGCATGGTGGACCGAATCACCCCTCAAACGACGGATGCGGACCGGGCGATGGTGCGCGAAGAGTTCGGCATCGAAGACGACTGGCCCGTGGTCTGCGAGCCGTTCCGCCAGTGGATCATCGAAGACAAGTTCTCGAATGGTCGCCCGCTTCTGGAACGCGTCGGCGTGCAGTTCACCACAGATGTCCATCCCTACGAGATGATGAAGCTGCGTCTGCTGAACGCGAGCCACTCGGCCATGGGCTATCTCGGCTTCCTGGCCGGCTTCCCGTTTATCCACGAGATCATGGCCGACGACGTGTTCCGCGAGTTCATCAAGCGCTTGATGGACCAGGAGGTGACGCCGCTGCTGGCTCCCGTGCCGGGCATTGACCTGGCGGAGTACAAAGGCACCCTGCTGACGCGCTTCGCCAACCCGGCCATCAAAGACCAGACGGCGCGCATCTGCCTGGACGGCTCTTCTAAAGTCCCCAAGTTCCTCCTGCCATCGCTGCGCGAGGCGGCAGGCCGGGGTCCGTCAGCCCTGCTCACGCTGGCCCTGGCGGGGTGGCTGCGCTACCTGCGTGGCGTGGATGGCCAGGGCAGAGCCTATGTGATTGATGACCCGCGCGCCGACGAGCTGCAAAAGCTGGCGCGAGCAGGCGGGGCCGACCCGCGCCCGCTGCTCGGGCTGACCGACCTGTTCGGGGACCTCGGACAGTCGGAGGCACTGGTCAGGCGGCTGACACGGTACGGGGAACAGCTAGACGCGGACGGGGCGTGGGCGACGGTAGCGCGGGCAGTGGACGGGTGAGACGAACACGACTAGAGGGCGGGAATTGGCAGCAGGACCCCGCCCTCCTCATCCACCAAAACTCAGGGAGGAAAGCCGCCACATCAAGCCGAATAGGGGTGCAGCCACTCTCCCGAAAACAGACCGCCGCAATGGAATCCGTATGTCCTATTTAGACTTGCCGCTCGGCGACCAGGCGCCGGTCATCGTCAACATGATCGTCGAGATCCCGCAGGGGTCCTCCAATAAGTACGAATTCGACCACGAACTGGGCGTCTTCAAGCTGGACCGGACGTTGTATTCGCCGCTGTTCTACCCGTTCGACTACGGCTGGATCTGCGACACCCTGGCCGATGACGGCGATCCGCTGGACATCCTCGTCATTACCACTCAACCGACCTTCCCCGGCTGCCTCATCGCCGCCCGGCCCCTCGGGGTCCTGATGATGCGAGACGAGAAGGGGCCGGACGAAAAGATTTTGTCCGTCGCCGCCGCCGATCCGCGCTTCGAAGGCATCGAGCATTTGTCGGACCTGCCCGCCCACATCCTCAAAGAGATCGTCCACTTTTTCGACATCTATAAAGACCTGGAAGACAAAGAAACCACCGTGCTGGGCTGGCAGGACGTTGCCACCGCCCACCAGGTCATTGAGAAGTTCCGCGTCCAGGGCGGGTCGGGACACTAGGAGCCAAGATTGGGAACCGCCTACACGCCGGGGCTGAAGGTCAGCCCCCACACACTCATTCAGCGCACGCGCCGCCTGCCCCTCAAGGGCGACGTGCTGGTCGAAACCGGCCAAGTCGTCTCGCCCGACACGGTCGTGGCGCGCGCCTCGCTGCCGGGCCTGATGCAGTCCGTCAAGGTCGCCGCCCAGCTCGGCATTGACGCCGACGAGCTGCCCGGCGCCCTGCTGGTCAAGGAAGGTGATGAGGTAGAAAAGGGGCAGGTGATCGCCGCTACCAAGGCGTTCTTCGGCATGTTCAAGTCGGAAGCGAAGTCGCCGGTCGCGGGCCGCGTTGAGACCATCAGCGCCGTGTCCGGCAACGTCGGCGTCCGCCAGCCGCCCCTGCCGATCAATCTGACCGCCTACTTGTCGGGCACCGTCGCCGAGACCATGCCGGGTGAGGGGGTCATCGTCCAAACGGAGGGCGCCCTGATCCAGGGTATTTTCGGGATCGGCGGTGAGCGGGTGGGGGAAATCTTGATGGTCTCGTCCTCGCCCGAGAGTGACCTGACTGAAAAGGAGATCACGCCCGCCCTCGCCGGTAAGATCATCATCGGCGGCGCGAACATCTCCGGCGCGGCCCTCCGCAAAGCCGCTGAGGTTGGCGTCAAGGGCATCGTCGTCGGCGGCATCATTGACAAAGACCTCATCGCCTTTTTGGGCTACGACATTGGGGTCGCCATTACGGGCCATGAGAACATCACGCTCACCCTGGTCATCACGGAGGGCTTCGGCACCATCGCCATGGCCCGGCGCACCTTCGAGCTGCTGAAGTCATTGGAAGGCAAGTCGGCTTCCATC
>JANOOM010000296.1:0-1976 GCA_031421335.1 Armatimonadota bacterium | reverse complement strand
GGGCGGCGGCGGGGGTGGGGGGGCGACCGGGCCGGGCGCCGTGCCCGCCGCGACGGCGGCGGGGTGGACGATGGGGGCGGCGGTGGCGACCGGCGGGGGCGCCGAAGGCCGGACTGAGAGGACGTGCAGGTGGGTGGTTGCGGCCAGCCCCTGGAGTTGTCCGAGCAGGGTGGGGACATACGCCTTGGGCGACACGGAGGTTTCGAGACACTGGAGGCGGCCCTGGATCTCGGTGTAGGCCGCCTGCGTGGCGACATAGCGTTTGGCGATGCCTTCGCTGCCGTCCACCTCTTTCTGCTTCTGTTGGGCGGTGGTCTGGAGGGCCGTGAGATGGGAGTTCAGGCCCACGAGGGCGCTGCTGCCGCCGAGTAGGATCAGGCCCGCCCCGCCTGTGAGCGCAATCATCAGCCGCTTGGCGGGCGAGACGGCGCCGAGATTCAGACTCTGATTAAGACTTTGTGCCATTGACGGGTCCTTTCGCCTCGGCGGTCTTCGTGCCGGGCTTGGCGTCGGCGCCGGCGGGCTTGGCCGCGGCGGACTCGGGCGTGAGGTGGACGGTCATCTGGAAGCCCACGGTGTCGGTCTTGCCGATCTTCTGCTGCTGCACGGAGGCCAGGTCCACATGATCGAGCGAGGGCGCCTGGTTCATCCGCAGCATCATCTCGCCGACGATGGCCTGGCTCATGGCGATCCCGACCAGGCTCAGGGTCGGGTCCTCGCCGTCCGCCGTGCCTGGCGTGGTCGCCGCCCCGCCCCCGGACCCGACGCCCGCGCTCGTCCCGATCGAGGTCAGCCAGGTCTTGGGCGGCAGGCTGGTGGTGACGACGTAGAAGTTCTTGTACCAGAAGAGGGTGTCCGCCTTGGCCCCGTCCAGCGTCTGGACCTTGGGCATCAGCTCGGCCGTCTCGCTTTGGAGCTGCTGGATCTTGGTGACGCTCGGCTGCAAGGCGTTGACCCGGTCGGAAAGCCGGCCGATCTGGTTCTGCGTCACCAGGATGCGTGCCGTCAGGACGAAGGCGACTGCGACGACCAGGCCGACTTCGCCCAGGATCGCGTAAAGCAGCTTGCGGATGTTCTGTTCCTGCCGCTTCTTTTCTTGGCGGCGGACGGCTATCATGTTAATCGAGGGCATGGGAGTTTCTTTCGCTTGGGCGTGCTAAGGATCAGGCCACTTTTGTCACGCGGCCTTTGCCAGCGGGTTGCGGAAACGGGGCGGGGCGGCCATCTTTTCGGCTTTGTCGGCGCGGCGGATGGTCGGCGTCAGTTCTTTCAAGGCCAGGCCGATGCTGGTGACCAGGAAGGGGTGGTTTTCCTCGGCGAAGCCGGGCGCGAGTCGCGTCGAGTCGAGGGCGGGACTGGCGAAGGGGTTCCAGATCTCCACGGGGACGCCCAGGCGGGCCGTCATGTAGGCTTCCAGGCCCTTCATTTTCGTGCTGCCGCCCGTGATGACGATCCGCGAGACGGGGCCGGAAGTGTCGGAAGTCGTGCCGGCGGGCAGGATCGAGTTCGCCGAGTCGGCGAGCTGGGACTGATAATAGTTGGTGGAGCGGCGCACTTCGCGCAGCAGCTCGTCCAGGGCGGGCTGCATGGCCCGCGCCAGGGCGGCGGCCTCGGGGTCGGCGTCGTCGCCCAGCAAGGCGGTCATCTCGACGCGCGTCTTCATCTCTTCCAGCGCGTTCCAGCCCTCGCCGGGCGCGACGGCCTTCAGGGCCTGGGTGAAGCTGTCCCCGGCGATGGGAATGTTGCGGGTCAAGGCGAACAGCCCGTTGGTGACGATGTTGACATCGGTGGTCGTCGCGCCGATGTCCAGCAGGGCCAGGGTCGTGCCCTCGCCGGGGCGCGTCGCCGACAGGTCCACCAGGGCGCGCTGCAAGGCGAACGCCTCGACGTCCACGCCGACCGTCTCCAGGCCCGCCAATGCCAGAGCGGCCAGCCGTGACTCGACCATCTCGTTCGGGGCGGCGACAAGCATGACG
>JANOOM010000295.1:0-8191 GCA_031421335.1 Armatimonadota bacterium | reverse complement strand
TGTTGCCGATTTTCCCTACGCCGCACTTGACACCGCGTTTGGCGAAGTGTCTGGCTGTGGTCGGGTGGACCTAAGCACGGGCTGCGTTGGGCACGGAGACAAGGAAGACGGTGATGCCTACTGCCAGTGCCACCAACAGCGTCCTGTGAATAAGTTTTTTCATGATTGGTCCTTCTTTTACCACCCAGATCCGATGGCTGGGCTTTCCACTCGTACCCATTGAGGATGGGTGTAAGTGCGTGCTGATGCCGTTGAGCTGACCGGCCCTATGGCAGTGTTGTTCGCGCTAGCCCATCCCCCCGCTGGCTCCGAAGTCGCAGCGGCCCACTTCCAATCAACTTCATGGATTGGCACAGGTTGTACGTCCGAGCCGGGTGGTAGGTACATCAGAAATGTGTTGAAGCTCTCATCCACTGACACGCTGGCGCATACACCCAGTTTGGAGTCAACTAAGCCAGTGCCAGGTGAGTCGCCATCCCGATGCTGAGAGTTGTCAGCAGGCCACCCGGCGTTTGCCCCGGTCCCGACGGTGTAAGGATCGCCGCTTTCAGCCGAGTACGGAGAGACGGTATCAAGACCGACCTTGCCGTTCTCCGTGCAGGGGACAGCGCCTGTGGAGTATGTGTGCGAACGGCCCGGAGTAATGATCTGGGAAAAGTTGCATGAACCACCGCTACCGAATAGGGCAGGTGTCAGCACATTACAGTACCACGTTTCGCCATGTCCACTGCTGTCTGCTGGTACGGCCTTAAGAGCTAGTCCACCGTCCCTGATGCTTGCGACCCCCTCAGAATGCGTGCAGGCGTAAGTAGGATTTGCCACTGAGACTTGCTGAGTAGCCGTTACAGGAAATGATGCGCCCAGGCCCGGTGGTGGCGTCACCGTCGCTGTACATTTGACTGTCTCGGTTGCGACTGCTTCATTCCAGTACCAGTGTGCTGTGGGGTTTGTGAGTGGGCCTGGGCCATCGCTGTAAAAAGAACCATTTGGATTAACGGGGCCGATGAAGTTGGGAGGGGGGTATGGACTCCAAGCTTGGAACCTGGTGCCGGAGACGGTCCATGAATAAGTCGGCGGGTGGGCCGTGTTGTTCAGCAGATCGCTTGGAATGCCTACCAGGCTGGCCGTACAGCCCTGCCCGACCAGGATGTTCAGGGTGCCGCTGCTGTCTTTGGTGGTCCCGGAGAGGCTGATGGTGAGGGGGTAGGTCAGAGCGCTGTAGGTGACGTTGACCTGGCCGGTGATGAAGGCGTCGTAGGCCGACCCGTTGGTGCCGCCAAAAGTGGCTGTGGGGGTGCAGGTGACCGAAAAACTCGCACCGGGCGTGTCCTTGCCCGTGTAGAGCGTGCTCGTGCTGTTCGCCCCATGAGCGCTGGTCGTCAGGACGCCGGTTCTCAGGCCGTTGTCCGCCGTGCCGCTGCCCGTGCCGCTGCTGGTCGGGTTGTTGCCCCAACTCGCCGTGCAGGTCTGACTAATGATCACGCTGGGCGGGTGTAGAACGGTGGCGTCGCCGCCGTTGTTCCAGTCGAATTTCGCGGTGAGGGGACCTTTGGCGGTGACGGAGCATGTCTTCCCGGCCCCGCTGGAACTGGTACTACCGTGGTAGTTGCTGCTGTCGCCGGGCGCGAAGAAGCCGTTGGGGTCACCGGTGATGGTCCCGCCGGTGATGTGGAGATCGTAGTGGGGCGTCGTGCTGCCGCCGGAGCCGCCCCCCGGAGAGCCGCCGCCGGGGTAGCCGCCCCCAGGATACTGAGCAAAGCAGGGGACTGATAGAACAAGGAAGCTCAGAAGAACCAGAGTACTATGCGCGGCCCAGGAGCAGGCGCGGCCCAGGAGCGGGCGCGGCCCAGGAGCGGGAACGAGAGCATAACGATCCTCCAATCAAAAACTGCGACGGCAAAGCGAAAGGACTGCAAAGCGAAGCGAGGACGGAAGGACGCTGTTCGGCGTCTTGGAAAGATCGTATCACAGAAGTTTGGTGGTGTCAAGAACTATTTTTGCAACTATATTTACTGAGCTACCCCCGCCGGTACGATTCTCCCAAGGCGGCGGGCGCTGCGCCCCCCAGCTTTGACCGGCCCAGCAGCGCGAGCAGGGTCAGCAGGTAGGGCAGGGCGAGGAAAAACTGGTAGGGGAACCGCGTGCTGCTCGCCTGGAACTGGAACTGCAAGGCCGAGGCCAGACCGAACAGCAGGGCGGCGGCGGCCACTCCGAACGGGTTCCAGCGGCCCAAGATCACCACGGCAAGCGCGATGAACCCGCGCCCCGCCGTCATGTTCTCCCCGAAGCCGACCGTGTAACCGAGGCTCAAATACGCCCCCGCCAGGCCCGCCAGGGCGCCGCCCACCAGCGTCGCGGCGATGCGGACGCGGGCGACACGCACGCCGGCCCCGTCCGCCGCCGAAGGGCGCTCGCCGGTCGCCCGCAGGCGCAGGCCCCACCGGGTCCGGAAAAGCAGGAGCCAGAGCAGCGGCACCAAGACCCAGGCCAGCCAGCCGAGCGCGTTCTGCTCGAACAAGGCGGCAACGACCGCTGCCCCGGCACTGTGATGAAAGAAGGGCAATGACAGCGGCGCGAAAGACGCCGCTGTTGCCCCGTTGAGCTGCGGCTCGGCGCGGAAGAAGACGCCGGTCAGCCCTAGCGCGAGGATGTTGACCGCTGTCCCCACCACCACCTGGTCTGCCCCCAGCCCGACGGTCAGAGCCGCGAACAGCGCGGCCAGCGTGACGCCCGCGAGCGCGGCGGCCCCCGCGCCCGCCCACGGGCTGTGCGCGGCGAAGGAAGCGGCGAAGCCCGCCAGCGCCCCGGCCAGCATCATCCCCTCCATGCCGACGTTGATGACGCCCGCCTTCTCGGCCACGGTCTCGCCCAGCGCGGCCAGCAGCAGCGGGACGGCCAGACGGACGCCGGTGAACAGCAGGCCGGACAGGAGGACGACCCAGGCTGCTTCATGCACGTTCGGCTCATGCATGGCGGGTCACTCGTCCTTCTTGGCGGCCCGGTCGGCGATGTAGCGGTCTTCTTCCGCTTGAAGCTCGTCCATGCTCTTGCGCGGCGTTTCCGGCACGTCCTCGCCGTCTTCGGCTCCCTTCGCGATGGCCTGGCCGCGCCTCGGCGACGCGGCCGCCGGGGCGGGCGCCTCGGGCGCCTCAATGCTCTTGGGGGCCAGAGCCTCGGCGGGCGAAAGGTCGGAAACGCCGACCAGCAGGTTGTAGCGCAGGAAGAACTTCTTTTCGGCCGCCGACAGCTTGTTGCGCGCCTCGTCGGAGAGGTTGTCCAGCCACTTCTGGCGCATTGCGTCCGTGCCGGCCTGGTGGCGCGCGCGGATCTCGCGCGGCAGGCTCTCCGTGTCTATGGAAATCGTCGCCGTGCCGTCCACATAAAGCTTCGCCACCGTCCCGGTCAGGGCGCGGTAGTGCGGATAAAACAAGCCGGACTTGGTGTCGGCGGCGGATGGCTCACGGTCCGCTAGTCGGACCGGCGATCCTTCCGCGAGCTTCTCCCGCGCGAGCTGTTCAGGTGGGTTCTCTGCCATTGTCAAGTCTCTTTCTGGTTTGCCCTGGCGGGGGGGCGGGTAAATGCGACGGGGTATGAAATTATGGTAGACGTTCTTTATGTCATCGGCGAGATCATGCTGATCGCTGCACTGCTGGGCCTGATCGGGGTTATGGTCTGGGTCGCCCTCTCTGTGCTGCACGTCAAGAACCAGACAGTCGGCCACGCACAGCGGCTTTCCAAGCGGCCCATCGTCGCTGGTAAGAACCTGGCGATGACCGTCAAAGGCATCGTGCAGCAGGAGACGGTCCACGTCAAGCATATCGGCACGGCCGTCATGGGGGCGGTGGGTGCGGTCAAGTATTCGGCTCTGGAGATCAAGGACGCCGCACAGACCGTCCATCCCGAGGAGCTGAAGCCCGCCGTGGCCGGCCTCCAAAGCACCGGGGAGCGCATCGGTCAGGTCACCAAAGTCCTTCAGCTGGCCGCGCAGCTCTCGCAGGCTGCCCGCAAGCAGCGGGCGCGCTAGCCCCCGCTTTTCTATCTCTTGGGTGGCGCTTTCAGCGCCATGAGGAGCGATTCATCGGGGAACGGCTCGTCGGAGAGGTTCCCCGATGACACCGGCACACCGTCCACCGAGATGCCCAACTTTGTGACCGCCTGGGCGGCCGGCGCGCGGTCTTCGGCAGGGACGTCCAGGTCCACGATCTCGGCGGAGGCGATGCCGCCGCTTTTCTCAACATAGTAGTGGATCCTCTGGATCGCAATAGCAAGCGTTTCCGGCTTCTTCTGATTGTCCTCGTTATACACCCAGCCAGCCTGGATGCGGTGGATCGCCTTGGCTGGGTTCCCGACCGTCTCGTCCGCCGCTAAAACGGTCTTGGGGTCAATGGGCGGTGGCGGCGGTGGCGTCTTCGCCGCTGCTGCTTTCGATTGTTGGGCTTGTTCGTCTTCATCCACGTCCGGCGCAGCCGACTTCTTCAAGCCCTGGTTCAGAAAGACCAGGATCGCCCCCAGGAAGATCACGCCTACGACGAGTAATATGCGTTTCACGACGTTCATAATGGTTTCTTCTCCTTCATCCCCAGGAACGCCCCCATGCGCCCCGTCGCCCCATCCCGCCGGTAGGAGAAGAAGTCGCGCCGGTTGCGGAACGTGTCTTCGTCACACACCGCGATGGACCCCGCCTTCAGCCCCGCCGACAAGAGCTGCAAAAAAACGACCGCCCGCAGGTTCAGAGTGTAAGTGCCGGTCATCTCGTTGCGCGGCATGACGACGTTTGCCGCCCGCGAGCCGGGCAGCGTGCGGAACCGGTCCGCAACCTCCGGCCCGACCTCGTAACTGTCCCCGCCGATGCTCGGCCCGATGGCCGCGAGGCACGTGGAGGGCAGGGTGCCGTACTCATCCACCATCGCCCTCACCGTTTTCGCGGCGATGTTCACCTCGGTCCCGCGCCAGCCCGCGTGCGCCAGCCCGATCGCCCTGCGCGCCGGGTCCACCAGGTACACCGGCACGCAGTCGGCGAACAGCAGCATCAGCAGCACGTCGGGAACGTTCGTCACCAGGGCGTCCGCGCCCGGAACCGGGGTCGGTCCCATCGCTTCCCGCACCACGGCCACCCTGTCCCCATGCACTTGCTCGGCCAGGGCCACCTGCCCCGCCTCGAACCCCAGGTCCGACCAGACGCGCGCCCGGTTCGCTTGCACCGTCGCAGGCGCGTCGCCGACGTGCGCGCCCAGGTTCAATGTGTCATAGGGGGCCGCCCCGACCCCCCCCCGGCGCGTCGTGAAGCCCTGGACGACGCGCGGTAGCCAGGCCATGGTTTTGGCCTGATACAGCGGCAGGTCCCCGATCGGTTGTTTGCGCCAGCCAGTCATGCGGTTCGCTTTCCTTCACGCGCGGCCCGTCTTTGTTCGCGCTTCGCTGTTCCCTGCGCCACGACGTCCTCGAAGGCAATCGTGCGCCCGGCGTCAACATCCTCTAGGCCCGCGCACTCACTCAGATTCGCGCCTATATCTTTCTCCACAAGTTGCAGCAGGGAGGCCGTGACATCGTCCTGACCTCTTATGGCCGCCTGTTTAGGAAAAAGCAGTTTCTCCGAAGGCCGGGCACTGAAGTACCCGTCTGGGAGGCGCTCCGCGCCGACCGTCCAAGGGACGGGAATGTCATCCTTGGTTATGCCGATGGTGCGAGCAGCAGTTGCAGGGTAATGATCTCGATCATCAGTAACTCGTCAACAACCTGCGCTTCTGTATAGCCCCGCTCTCGCATCTCACTGGCCGGCCCGACCGCCGGGAAGCCCCACCCGCGCTTCCAAGTCGCTTCGCGCCTGAGTTTCAAAGTGATAGGTCATCCGATTGACTGGCAAGCGCTGCGAAACCCCATCAAGAAAAGCTGCACGGCAGGCTCAGAAGACGTGCCTAGAAACATGGTCGGACGCTTCCGAACATGCTCCAGCACCCCAATTGCCTTAGTAACTGCCCCTTCATCCACAGGTTACGATGCTCGGTGCCCTTTTCCCGTCCGCAGGACGGTCGGCGCAAAGCGCCTCCCAGATGGGTACTTCAGTGCCCGGCCCCATCAGTCCGTCATCTCATACAAGTCCATGCTGCCCGACAGCAGCGCGGCCTTCGATTCCGACTCGCACAGCTTGTCCAGCTTCGCCAGATACTCCCGCACCGTCATCACGACCGTCGCGTGTGACCAGGTCAGCGGCGAGACGGAGATCGGGTCGCCGCTGTAGGGGTGGATCTGCTCGGCCAGAACCCCCGACTCCAAGGTGTGCTTGCGGACCCACTCCAGTATGTCCAGGGCAGGGGCGAGTTCAGACAGCGTCTTGGCCTTCGCGATGCGCCACTCAGCGAGCCACAAAGTGCAGATGATCCAGGGGTTGCCCGGCACGTTCCCCACGTCCTGGCTGATCTGGTGGTAATAGTCGTTCTCGTAGCGCGCGACCCCGCCGATGTCGGTCCGGCACCACAGGTGGGCCTCGATCTGCTCCATCGTCGCCACCACCATTGGGTCGTCGGCGGGCAGCATCCCGAACTGGAAGACCCCGTACAGGCTCGCGTCCAGAGTGACGTCCGCGTCAATCGCCCCCGATGCGGGGTCCACGGTGAGGCGGCGCACGAACCGCCGGCGCTCGGCGTCCCACAGGTGCTTCAATGCGGCGTCCTTGATCTCCGACTGGGCCGTCCGGAACTCGACGGCGCGGCGCTCGTCGCCAAACGTCTCGGCGAACAGGGCGGCGGCGTTCAATCCCGCCCACACAGCCGCGACGGTGAAGGTGTGGATGCCGTGACGCTCTTCCCACAAGTCGTATGAGGGGCCGGGCAGGCCGGTGTGCGGCTCACGGTAAGTCGCCAGGAACTCCCCCGCTTGACGGATCAGCGGCGCGTACAGGCCCCGGATGAACTCGACGTCTTTGTAGCGGTCATAATGCTCCCACAAAGCCCACAGCACCAGGGCGGTTTCGTCCTCTTGGATGGGGAGCTGAGAGTGGCCGTGCCCATCCACCCATGGGTGCCACGATGAGCCGAGAGATTTGTCGGGGTTGTACTTGTGCAGCAGATACCCCTCGGGCAGTAAAACGTCCTTGCAGAACTCGTAAAAGTTTCGCGTCACGTCCGGCTGGCCCGCGAGGTCCAGCGAATACGCCACCAGAGCGCCGTCGCGCGGCCACATGTATGAGTAGGTGTCGTTGTTGAAGGTCAGATAGTCCGAGTCGTTGGCGGCCAGAATTGCCCCCCGGTTGTCTATCTGCGTCCGCAAAATCAAGAGCGACTGCTTGTAAAGCGTCACCAGCGGGTCGGGGAGGTCGCCGTAGGGGATGTTGTCCTTGTTGACCCAGCGGTTCCAGTAGATGCGCGCTCGGTGCTGAAAGAACTCCGGGCCGCGCTCCGTCACGAGCTGGTTGATCAGCTTGACGGCCGCGTAATCCTCGCCTGCCGCCAGCCAGTAGTAGACGGTCGCCTCTCGGTCTAGGGCGACGTGCGCGCCGATGGTGCTGTCCACCGCCCCTTGTGCGACCCCGTTCATCCCGAGAACGCCGTCCTCGGCGTCCCGCCACGTCCCCTCCGCCCCGTGCGCGTGCGAGACCCCGATGGCGTAGTGGTGGACGCCATGGTCGGCCCGCCCGTTCGCCTCGACGCGGACATTGGCGAGCATCCAGGTCTTGCCCTTGTAGTGGATCATCGCTTTCAGCTTTGGCGCATAATAAGCCGTGTTCCCCTCCGACGACTCGTTGAGGTTGAAGTCGTGGTGCCAGAACAAGCGCAGGTCGCGCGGAGTAGGGGACGGCGCCAGCAGGTTCTCCACTTCCACCTTGCGGACATAGACGTCCCGGTCGAAGTCCACGCAGTCCCGGCAGACCAGCTTGAGTCCCAGACCCCAATGGGTCGCCGCCACTTCGGTGACGAGTGTGTCCGGCTCATAGCGCATCGTCTTCTGCCACGACGGCTCCGAGATCCACGACATTTGCCCGTCCACCCAGATGCCGAACCGGCAGGCCTGCCCGCGCGTGTGGTTCATCTGGCCGACGAAGGGAAAATACACATCGCGCAGCGTGTAGCGCGAGTCAAAAGTCAGCAACAGGTTGCCGTTGCCGATGGGGATGTCACGAGGCATAAAAAGTCACCAGTACACAGTATACCCGCCCGGTCGGCCTTTCCCGCCCGGCGGCTTGTGATAACTCGCT
>JANOOM010000294.1:0-4525 GCA_031421335.1 Armatimonadota bacterium | reverse complement strand
GTACGAAGCCACGGCTCTTTTGGAAACTTCCACCGGGCCGCTGACCTACGAGGACTACATGGCGGAGTGTGAGATCAATCGCCGCTATGACATCCTTGATGGCGTGCGCGTTTACATGGCAAATGCCAGCGCCAGCCATTGCGATATCATGCTCAATGTGGCTCTTCTCCTGCGAGATTACCAGCGGGCGAACAGGAAGGGGAGGACTGTCCTCCCTCCGTGCGACGTTCTCATCAGCCGCAGTCCCCTGCGGACGCGCCAGCCGGATGCCTTGTTCATCAGCCGCACACGCTTCGGGCCACGATTGTTGTCTGAGCCGGGGCCACTCGATCCTGCCCCGGAGCTAGTCGTCGAAGTGCTACCGCCGGGCGAGACGCGCAGCGCCCGCGAAGGAAAGATCACGGACTACTGCGCCGTCGGCGTCGTCGAGTGCTGGGCCGTGAACACAGACGCGCAGGCTGCCGAAGTATTGCGCCTGATATGCGATAGTCCGGTACGCGAAGCCCCCCGTGGAGCAGGACGAACACTGCAAAGCTTCACGTTCCCTGACATAACCCTGGCCCTGGGCGACATCTTCCGCATCAAGGAATAAAGCATGGCACTGATGGAAGCGCTCGCACCCGCAGCGCAAAACGAGAAAATTGAGGAAACGGACTCCGGCGACCGGCTGACCATCGGCGGGAAGACCTTCCGGTCGCGGCTGATGCTCGGCACGGGCAAGTACCGCAACGGCGCGGAGATGAACGCGGCCTTGGAAGCGTCGGGCTGCGAGATCGTCACCGTCGCCCTGCGGCGTATTGACCTGGACGCACCCACGCGCAGTATCCTGGACGAGATAGACTGGCAGCGCTATCACATCCTCCCCAACACGGCCGGGGCGCGCACCGCCGACGAGGCCGTGCGGACGGCGCGGCTGGCGCGAGCGATGGGGCTATCGGACTGGATCAAGGTCGAGGTCATCCCCGATCCCAAGTATCTGCTGCCCGACCCCATCGGCACGTTCGAGGCGTGCAAGATCCTGGTGGCCGAGGGGTTCATCGTCCTGCCCTACATCAACGCCGACCCCGCCCTGGCGCTCCGGTTGCAGGAGATCGGGACGCACACGGTCATGCCGCTGGCTTCGCCCATCGGGAGCGGCCAGGGGATGAAGACGCGCGAGCAGATCCAGATCATCTTGGAGCAGGCCACCGTCCCGGTCGTCGTGGACGCCGGTATCGGCGTCCCGTCCGAAGCCTCGGCGGCGATGGAGATGGGGGCCTCGGCGTGCCTCATCAACACGGCTATCGCCCGCGCCGCCGACCCCGCCCGGATGGGCGCGGCCATGCGGTTGGGCGTCGAGGCGGGCCGGGCGGCGTTCCTCGCGGGGCGGATGCCCATCCTCCCCTATGCCAGCGCGAGCAGCCCGCTGGAAGGCGTCGTGCGGTGACAAATCTGCCGCGCCCCTGCCTGATGCTCGTGACTGAGCCGTCCCCGCGCCTGCCGCAGATCGCGGGCGAAGCGGTCGGGGGCGGCGTCAACGTGGTCCACCTGCGGGACAAGCGGGCCGCCGCCCATGGCCTCAAAGTGACCTTCAAGGGGCTTGGCCAGTCCCTCCGCACCGGCACCATTGTTGTGGTCAACGCCGACTGGCAGCGCGCCGTCGGGTTCGGCGCGCGACATATTCACCTGCCCGAGCTGTCCGCGCCGGTGGGCGTCATCCGTCACCACCTGGCGGCAGGTGCTCTGGTCGGTAAGTCCGCCCACTCCGTCGAGGCCGCCCTGAAAGCCGCCTCGCAGGGCGCGGATTATATCATCGCCGGCACCATCTTCGCCTCGCAGAGCCACCCGGACATCGAGCCGGCGGGCCTGGACTTCCTGCGGGAAGTCTGCGGTGCCGTCTCCATCCCCGTACTCGCCATCGGCGGGGTGACGCTGGATAACCTGGCAGGGTGCATCGAGGCGGGCGCGGCGGGCGTGGCCGTCTTATCGCCCATCATGCGCGCCGCTGACCCGAAGAGCGTCGCACAGCAGTATCGGGCGGCGCTGGACGCCGCTTGGGAGGAACGAACTCATCCCGTCGCACCCCCAATAAACCCGAGCGACGACCCTGGCGCAACTGCACCCGACCCCGAAGCGGAAGGGTGAAGAGTTTCGGACAAGGATAGGTACTTTTCTCTTCCCCGCTCCGTTTCGGGGAGGGTGGCGAGGAACGAGCCGGGAGAGGTTCTGGAGAATTGACTATGCAGCTTATCGTAAACGGCGACATGCGCGACGTGGAGAACACAACGACCATCGGCGCGTTCCTTGCTGCACGCAATCTGAACGCCAAGATGATGGTCGTCGAGCGGAACGGGGAGATCGTGCCGCGTGGATTATATGACGAGACGCCGCTGGCGGCCGGTGACGTTCTTGAGATCGTCCAGATGATGGCGGGCGGATGATACTCCTGCGGCGCGCGCTCCCCAAGGCGTTCACTCTGATCGAGCTTCTCGTCGTCATCGCTATCATTTCCATTCTTGCCGCCATTTTGTTCCCCGTCTTCGCGCACGTCCGCGAGAATGCCCGGCGGGCGACCTGCCAGAGCAACCTGAAGCAGATCGGGCTGGCCTTCACCCAGTACACGCAGGACTATGATGAGGCTTACCCGTGCAACTCCACCGACCCCTATCTGTGGCAGGGGCGGCACTTCCGGTGGCCCCTCATGCCGTACCTGACACTGGGGCAGAAGAAGACGCCGACGGGGTTCACGTCGGCCGGCGGTCCCAGCACGGCCGGCTTCCTGCACTGCCCTTCCGACCCGGTGACCGGCTTCGACAGCACTTCGTATGCGTACAGTGCGGCGTTCTATCTCACAGCAGTGGACGTCGCGGCGCTCACCGATTACAAGTGCCTTTATACGGCGGCCTGCGCTGGGATGCCTCCGACGCCCACGATGCAGACGCTTGCCCAGGTCGCGTCGCCCGCGCGTAAGGTGCTGGCGGGCGAGTGGCAGGACAACCATGATGGCCTGAACGCAGGCGGGTGGTGGACGGCGGACCCGCGCTCGGCCCGCGACTATTTGCTGGCCGACGGCCACGTCAAGTACGTCCCGGCATGGGTCCTGGTCCACGCCCAGGAACCGGGGCGGTATGCCGACGGCTTCCCGGACCCGAACGTAACGCCCGGCGCTTTGTCCGGCGCTGACTTCCCTTAATACTCACGCGAGGCACTTATGACACACTCTGCACCGGACTATCTTATCCTCGGCGGCGGCGTCATCGGCCTCTCGCTCGCTTTCCACATAAGCCGACAAGGCGCGTCAGTGAAGGTGCTGGACGCGGGCAAGCCTGGCCGAGCGTCTCCCGCCGCGGCGGGGATGCTGGCACCGCTCGCCGAAGCGTGTAAGCCGGGACCGTTCCTCGACCTGGCCCTGAACAGCCTGCGCCGCTACCCCGACTTCGTCGCCGCCCTGAGCAACATGGGGAACAAATCGGACATGCACCTTCAAGGTCCGGGGATGCTGCGCGTCGCCCGGACGGACGCTGAGGAAGCGGCCCTCTGCCACGCGCTCTCCTGGCAGACATCTTTGGGCCTTCCCCTGCACCGGCTGACGGGGGCTGAAGCGCGCCGCTTGGAGCCTGGACTGTCGCCGGACGTGCAAGCCGTGGTTCTGTCGCCCGCCGAGAAGCACATCGAGCCGCGCCTCCTTTTGGCTGCTCTCGGAGCGGCCTGCCGCGTCCACGGCGCCGAGATCCTGGCGGTTTCCCCTGCGACGGTACTGGAAGCGACTGCGAGCCGTGTCCATGCCGTCCTCTCCGGCTCAGACCGGCACACGTTCGGGACGCTGGTCCTTGCCGCCGGGGCGTGGAGCCGCGCCCTAGCACAAGACTTCGGCTTCGATGTCCCCGTCACGCCGCTCCGAGGCCAGATACTGGCTCTCGGCCCGCAGTCGTCCGCGCCCTTCTCCCACACCCTCTACACGCACGGTGCTTACCTCGTACCGCGCGCCGACGGCCGCGTCGTGGCGGGGGCGACCGAGGAGTGGGCCGGCTTCGCCGCCGAGACTGACGACGCGGCCATTTCGGGCCTGCGCGCCGAGGCGGCCACCCTCCTTCCCGCTCTCGCCGAATGGCCGCTGCACTCCGCCTGGGCCGGCCTGCGGCCCGTCAGCGCCGACGGCCTGCCGCTCTTGGGGCGCGTGCCGGGCTGGGACAATGTCCACCTGGCGACCGGGCACGGGCGCAACGGCATCCTGCTCGCCCCGGTTACCGGCGCGCTGATGGCCGACCACCTCCTGCATGATGCGCCCTTGCCCACCGCCTTCGACCCCGCCCGCTTCGGGAGCAAGCCATGACGACCGTCGTTCTCACCATCGCCGGCTCGGACCCAAGCGGGGGGGCCGGCATCCAGGCAGATCTGCGGACCTTCGCCGCTCTGGGCGTCGTTGGCATCTCTGCCATCACGGCCTTGACGGTCCAGAACAGCCTCGGCGTTCAGGCTGTTCACCCCGTCCCCGCCGACGTGCTGGCCGCGCAGCTTGAAGCCATATTCAGTGACACGAAGGTTC
>JANOOM010000293.1:0-2549 GCA_031421335.1 Armatimonadota bacterium | reverse complement strand
CACCGTCCAAGGGACGGAAGACCAGACAGCGCAAGCCTTTCTTGTGTCGCCGCGACACTGAGAACTTCGGTGCCTCGGGTTTCAACCCGTGGCTCTCCCGCTCGTATCGCCTATGTATCCCCTCTACTCTTTCCTGTTCGGCTCCTGGGTCTTCGTGATGGCCCCCTACTTCCTGTACCGCGCCTGGAAGCACCAGAAGTATTTGCCCGCATTGCAGCAGCGGCGCGGACACTTGCCGGACACACTCAAAAGCGACGGTCGCCCGACCATTTGGATACACTCCTGCTCCGTCGGCGAGACCTTGAGCGTCCAGCCGCTCGCCCACGCCCTGTCTTTGCGGTTCCCGCAGGCGCGGTTCGTCTTCAGCACCATCACCAAGACCGGCCAGGCCATCGCCCAAGAGCGGTTCGCCAAATATGGCAAGGGCAACACGTTCTACTTCCCGATTGACCTCGCTTCCATTGCGAATAAAGTGCTGGACACCATCAAGCCGGCGCTGCTGATTACGATAGACACCGAGATTTGGCCCAATGTCCTGCACGAGACCAAGAAGCGCGGCATCCCCATCGTCATGGTCAACGGACGGATCTCGGCCCAGTCGTTCCAGTATTACCGCTGGCTCCAGCCCTTGATGGGGCCGGTCTTCCAGAACTACAGCCTGTTTCTGATGAAGTCGCGCGAGGACGCCGGCCGCTTGCAGCGCATGGGGGCGCCCCCGAGCAAGCTGCGAGTCAGCGGCAACATCAAGTACGACCGCAATCTGGTGGAGAAAGACGTCACCGAGGCGCAGGCATCGGCGCTCGACTCGGCGCTCGCCCTGACGGTGGGGAAAGCCCCGCTGATCGTCGCCGGCAGCGTCCACGAGGGGGAAGAGCAGACCGTGCTTGATGCCCTGCGCCGCGTCCGGTTGGCACCGGGCCTGGAAAACACGCGGCTCCTGCTGGTCCCGCGCCACCCGGAACGGTTCGCGCCGGTCGCCCTGCTCGCCGAGCGGCAGGGGTGGCGCGTCAAGCGCCGCTCGGACGCGGCGCCGGGCGACCCGTCCGCCGACGTCCTGGTCTTGGACGCTCTCGGTGAGCTTGCGACGGCCTACCAGTTCGCCACGGTCGTGTTCGTCGGCGGGACATTGATCCCGCACGGCGGGCAGAGCATCATGGAACCGGCCGTCTACGGCAAGGCCATCGTCGTCGGCCCCTCCATGAAGAACTTCCCGCAGATCATTGACGACTTCATTGAACGCGGCGGCATCGCCCAGATCTCCGCCGACCAGACGAACAAAGAAGCGCAGGCGCGGCAGCTCGCCGACGCCTTCGTGCGCCTCCTGCAAGACCCGGAGGCGCGGGAAGCAATGGGCAGGGCTGCCCACTCGGTGTTCGAGGGCAGCCAGGGTGCAACGCAGTACACGGTGGATCACATCGCGGCGATCTTCGAGGAGGCACTGGTGAAATGAGCGACGTTCTGGCCCGCATCCGCGTCCGCGAGACGGCGGGCATCCGGCGGTTTCTGTATCCACTGCGTGCTCAGGTTGCGCTCCTGCCGGACACGCCGCTTCAGCGCCTCCGGCTGTCCGATGGGGATAATGATCTGCCGCTGCAAGTGACGCACTCCGGCTTATTTCGGCTCGACTTCGCCCTCTCGCTCGACCCTCACGCTGAGCGTGAGCTTGTTCTTGTTGAGGGCACCCCGAGCGCGTCGCTTGACGACCCGCTGCGGCTCACGAAGAACAACAGTGCTGGTCTCCTCTGGAACCAGCAGAAACGTTTCCGGATCGGCCTGCTCTATGACGGGACGATCAGCGAGGTCGTTTATGATGGGGTGACGCTGCTGAGAGAGCGCCTGCGTATCTCCCGCAACGGGGAGCCGCTGGAGGAGGCCGAGGGCCTGCTGTACCACGCCGCGCCTGACTTCTCGGCTGTGACCGCGTGGGTGGGCGGCTCGCGCCGCTACCCGGACGGCGCAGCTTGCGGCACGAGCGCGGAGATCACGGCCTGTAAATCCTGGGCGACCGTCACCCACACGGTCAAAGAAGCGCAGCCAAACGATGAGATCGTCTTCACCCTGCCGCTCGCCATCACCTCGCCAACGCTCACCTGCGACTTCGGCGTCGGTGGGTATGTGTTCGGCAAGCTCGACGCGAAGGCGACGGAGATCGCCTGGCGCACGGAGTTCGGGGACGCGCCTCACGCCCGCTGGTCCGTGGCGACGGCGGGGCGGGTGGACTATGTCGGGGAAGTGGCGACGGCGGAAGAGTTCCGACCGCAGCGCTGGTTTCACCTAATTGACAGCGACAAAGCACTGGCCGTCGCCGTCACCCGAGTGCCACCGGACTGTCGGGAAATGACGGTGCGGCTGACGCACGAGGGGGACGTGTCCGTCGCCTTCAAGCTAGGCGATACGATCACGGGTCACGCCGACTTCGGCGTCTGCTACCACTTCCTCAACGATGTGCCCGCCATCGCCGCCGCGACCAACCCGCAGTCCATCCTGCTGCCACCGGTCGTGGAAGTGCTACCCGTTTAGGAACCCACCCCACGACAAGTCGCCTCCCC
>JANOOM010000292.1:0-1644 GCA_031421335.1 Armatimonadota bacterium | reverse complement strand
TGGGGCCGAGAAAGGGGGAGGAAGAGCAGGAGAAGAAAAAGCGGTGGGGGCTTTTCTGATCCCTCCCCGCCGCTCCGCGTCGACCCTCCCGAGACGGGAGGGTGGGCTGAGAAGGTCGTTGAGAGGTTTCGTGGGATGATTGGAAGGCTACCAGGTCAATCGAGGCTTGATCAAGCGAAGTGGCATGATTAACGCGTTCAGCTCCCGATCATCCCGCAAGACATTCCAAGCACCTTCTCAGCCCACCCTCCCGTCTCGGGAGGGTCGACGCGGAGCGGCGGGGTGGGTTCAGAAAAGCCCCCACCGCTTTTTCTTCTCCTGCTCTTCCTCCCCCTTTCTCGGCCCCATCTTTTCCAACTCCTGCGCTGCGTACAGCCCCGGCTCGCCCTTTGGCTCCAGCGCCACCGCCGCCTCGAACTGCGCCCGCGCGTCTTCTGTGCGCCCACCCGCGAGGTAACAGCCACCGAGAACCGACCGGCGCAGGGCGTCATCCGGCTGGAGGGCCAGGGCGCGCTCGTAGAGCGGGATGGCCTGATCGAGACGTCCGAACATGGCATGGAGGCGGCCCAGGCTGACCACGGCTTTGTGGTAGTCGGGCGCCTTTTCTAGTGCCTCCTCGTTCAGCCGGATCGCCTCGTTCCAGTTCTCCTCCTGCTCATAAGTCCCCGCCATGTTGACGTAGAGCGCGGGGTTGTCGGGCGCGTACTCTGATGCTTTCTTCCAAAAATTGCGGGCCGTCTTGGGGTCGCCGAGGAAGATGGAGGCCAGGCCCATCTCAAAGTAGACGTCGCCCAGGTCCGTCGGCGAAGTCGTGACGGCGGCGGCGCGGGACAAGCGCTTGCGGGCCATCGCGTAGTTCGTCTGCGTCTTGTAGAGCATGGCGCTGTTGTAAAGGGCCAGAAAGAAGTCCGGGTCCGCCGCCGCCGCCTGCTCGTAGTAGCCAAGCTTCGTTTCCGGCGTCCGTGCCAGCCGTTTGCCTTTCAGGAAGGCGATGTAGGCAGGCCAAGAAGGCGTCGGCTGCAAGGTGTCTGCTGTGAAGTCCCATGGCACGTTCGCGCCCAGAGTGTCCAGCAGCGACACGCACAGGCGGTACTGGAGGGCGACCCACAGGTCATAATCCAGGGCCAGGACCTCGGGCCGCGCGTCCGCGTCGAAGGACGAGAGCATCAAGCTATCCGGCGCGAAGAACTCGCCCGTTGCTGGGACGAAGACGCGCAGCGAGACGGTGATGCGAGCCAGCGCCCCCGTCTCGGGGTGCCGCTCGCAGGAGAGCATACCGTCAATGAGCGCGTCGCACTGCGCCTTCGCGGCCAGCGCAAAGACCTCCCCCTCGGTCAGCGGCGCGGTGGGGTGGTTCTTCTTGTCCGTCCCGCCCAGGGCGTCGTGGACGTCCGCATAGGCGAAGCCGCCTGCGGCCTCGACGGCGGCTTGAAGGGCGAACAAGATGCCGTGTTCAAAGAGCAGAATGTCGTCGCCGAACATATCCGCGCCCAAGGGCGCGAAGACGAGTTTCCGCTGTGGGGGCGTGGCAGGTGGGTTCGAGTCCATGCTCAGAGTGTACCCGATGGGAACGCCAGGCTGGGCTTCGGGGAATGAGTGCCGGTCGTTCGGACCGGGCGAGTGGGGACCGGGCGAGTGGGGACC
>JANOOM010000291.1:0-5475 GCA_031421335.1 Armatimonadota bacterium | reverse complement strand
ACACTCAGCCCCCTCGCCCCCGGTTCTGGGGGGACAAGAGGGACACGCCTTCTCCCGTTGTTCTCGTCTTCATCATGCTCCCCCAGAATTGGGGGGGGGAGTGGGTTAGGCCGGGGGGGCGACACGAAAAGGCCGCCGCCCCATGGAAACACGGAACGGCGGCCTGTGCGGGGTCCCCCTTAAAGGAACCGCCCATGCCTCACGCCCGCTTCCCTCCGCCGGCATGACCCGGATCAGGTTGATTGGGGTTGGCGCACCAAATGCGCCTCTCAGCCGGGACAAAGCCCGGCACCCCCAGCGGCCTCACAAAGTTGTCTGAATGTATTATGGCCGGTCCGCGCGGCGCTGTCAAGTCAGGCGCGAAAAAGCGCCCCTGTCAGTGGCGCTGAGGCTGCACTTGCTTCTTTCTAGCCCGGCGAGGAGCCGACCGCGACACTTTCGGAATACCTCAGTGATGTGGGAGCGCGTGGTCAGGCGTTGATCGGGGTCGTGCGGCCGGCCCGATATTCCTCCATGGCTTCATCAAACAGCTCTTCCAGGACGTCCTTTTTGCATCCTGGATATTGTCTAGGAGCAGCCTAGGAGCAGCAAGAAGGGCAGGCACGGGGGCAAGAAGGGCAGGCACGGGGGCAAGAAGGGCAGGCACGGGGGCCTGCCCCTACGCGATCCGGTCCAGGTAGGGGCAACCCCCCGTGGTTGCCCTTCCTCTGTCTCCCTCTTCTGTCTCCCTCTTCTGTCCGGCCCTTCTGCTCCGGGGGTGCCCCTCCCTAAAACCCATGTGCAATTGCCCTGGGACCAACGATGGCAGAGGCGGAGGCAGCGCCGTCGGCATAGCAGCAGGAGTTGCCCCTCCGGGTCCGCCGCGTTCATGGGGTCGTTGCCGCAATAGGCATACCAGTTGTCGCCATCCCCTGCCGGGTCCTGGCTGATGAACCGCCCAGTCCGGCTGTCATAGTAGCGGCGCCCCAAGAGCTTCAAGCCGCTGTCAATGTTCCCGCCGAGCCAGAGCGCGTAGCCGGAATCGTCATGGAAACCCCGGATAGACGGGTGGCGCCTGGGCGATGGCCACCGACGTGCCGAGCAAAGCAGGAAACAAGTCAGCAGGATGTCGAGCCTAACGCTGGCAGGGCGCCGGAAAGAGGGCGCCGGAAAGAGGGCACCTATCATTCTTCTGGGAAGGCACGCCTCTTATCGACTTGTTTTAAGTGTAGGCCGATAAATATGAAAAATATACAAGCTTCGCTGCTACCGCGATTATTTATTCCCGCGCTGCCGATATTAGCCGCCACAACTCGGAGCCGGGGGCGATGCCGGTCACGGCTTCCAGGGCGCGGTCGTCCCCGTCTTTTTGCCTGCGGGCCTGAAGCTCCTGTGCGCTCGGGTCGTCCGGGGCGTCGTAGCGGAAGGCGGCGCGGATGACGCGCGCTTGGGCGACCGGCGAGATGGAGTGCCTGACGCAGAGGGCGGCGGCCCCGACGAGGCGGTCGTCGGGGCGCAGTTTCCGAAGGGGGTCGGCGGCGACGCGGGCGACGGTATCGCCGAGGGTGCGGTTGGCGAAGCGGGCGAGTAGGTCGTTCGCGAACGCGGCGAGGCCGTCTTGCGGCTGGCCGTATTCGGCGGCGAGGGCCGGGACGACTTCGGCGAGGGCCGCGCGGCAGACGCCCGCTACAGCGGGGTCGGCGGTACACTGCCAGACGTATTCGTGGCCTCGCGGATGGCCGAGGTAGGCGAGGGCGGCGTGGCTCATGTTGTGGCCGTAGAGCTTGCGGGCCTCATACGCCTCGAAGTCATCAGCCAGGACCAGTCCGGGCAGGGGGGGCGGGGCGGCGCGTAGCATCGCCCGCGCGACGGGCAGTTCTTTGTACGGCTCGGCGACGACCAGCAGCGGGTCCTCGGCGCGCTGCCGGTCGGTGATGGCGGGCGCCATACGCCCGATGACGGTCTCGACCAGGCCGACCTGCGCGTCGAAGTACTCGCGCGCCTCGGGGGCGATGTGCGGGAGGAGGAGGCCGCGGACCAGGGCAGCGGCGTGCCACTGGTTCTCGCATAGGAGGACATCGAGGGGACCGCCGCCGGCCTCCGCGCGGGCGTTCAGGCCGGCGGCGAGCAGGGGCATGACGCGGGGGAGGGCGTGGACACCGACGGCGACGCTGACGAGGTCCGCCCCGGCGACCGCCCGCACCACGGCGCCCTCCTCCCGGCGGGCGTCCAGGGCGCGCAGGTTCCCGATCAAAAGCGTTAGGATTTCGGCGTCGGAAGCCAGGCGCAGGGGATATGCGCCGCACACGTTGAGGGCGCCCACGAGGGCGGCATCGGCATCCACGAAAGTCGTGTGGCAGCCGCCCTCAAAGAGCAGTTGGCCCAGAAACCCGCGCCCGATCTTCCCCGCGCCGAACTGGACAGCTTTCAGCATCGTGTCCTTCCCTTGACATTCGGCCCGCCTGCGGCCCATAATGGTTGATGATGTTCGTCTCCATCATTATACCCGCCTACAACGAGGCCGAGCGCCTGCCCCGGACCCTGCGCGCCACCGTGGACTACTTCGGGGCACGTCCGGAGCCGTTTGAGCTGCTGGTCGTGGACGACGGCAGCACAGATGCGACGGCGCAGGTCGTCGCAGATTTCGCCCGGCAGTGCCCCGGCCGGACGATCCAGTGCCTGGGCTACGGCGGCAACCGGGGCAAGGGATACGCGGTGCGCTTCGGGATGCTGCGTGCGGGCGGCGACCTGCGCTTGTTCTGCGACGCCGACCTCGCCACGCCGGCCGAAGAATACGAAGTCGTGCAAGGGGCCATGGAGCAGGCGGGGGCACCCATTGGGATTGGCTCGCGCCCGCTGCGCGCCTCGAACCTTTTAGTGCATCAGCCCTGGTACCGGGAGTGGCTTGGCCGCGGCTTCAACAAGGCCGTGCAGGTCCTGGCCGTGCCGGGCATCGCCGACACCCAATGCGGGTTCAAGCTGTTCACAGCGGAGGCCGCGACCGACGTCTTTTCCCGCTGCCGCCTGGACGGCTTCGCCTTCGACAGCGAGGCGCTCTTCGTGGCCCGCCGGCTCGGCTATGCCATCGTCGAGGTGCCGATCCGCTGGTCGCATGTGGAAGGCTCCAAGGTCAGCATGGTCCGCGACGGCCTACGGATGCTTCGGGACCTGTCCCTGATTCGCTGGACGCACCGACACTTGCGGAAAGAAGCGGCTCCTCGGTCTGCCCCCAACGCCCACCCCAAAGTATGACGAATTCTGTATGAAACATGAAGAATACGAGCGGATGTACCGCTTCGAGGACCGCTACTGGTGGTTCGTCGCCCGACGTCACCTGATCACAAGCCTGCTCCAAGCACACTACCCCCGCGACGGGCGCCTCAAGATCCTGGACATCGGCTGCGGGACGGGCGCGATGCTGGATGAGCTGGCCCACTTCGGCCACGTCGTCGGGGCGGACTATGCGCCCGAAGCCTTGCAGTTCTGCGTTACGCGCGGTGTCGGGGCGGACCTCGCCCGCGCCGACGTGCGTCGCCTGCCTTTTGCGGACTCGTCCTTCGATGTGGTGACGGCGATGGACATCGTCGAACACATTGACGACGACAAGGCGGCCTCCTGCGAGATCTTCCGCGTTCTGAAGCCCGGCGGGCGGCTTTTGGTCACCGTCCCGGCCTTCCCGTCCCTGTGGAGTGAGCACGACGAGGCCCTGCACCACTTCCGCCGCTACACCGCCCCGCACCTCAAAGACCTGTTCCAGCGCGCCGGGCTGGCCGTGGACAAGATCTCCTACACCGTCACGACTTTGTTCCCGCTGATCTGGGTGTTCCGCCAGGTCAACAACCTGCTCCCGAAGCGGCGCGGGGAAGGCGAAAAGCAGGCGAACTTGATCAACTTCGCCGGGCCGGTTAACGCCGCCCTGCTGGCTCTTTCGCAGTGGGAGACGGGCCTGATCCATCGGCAGAACCTGCCCTTCGGCGTCACCGTGGTCTGCGTCGCCCGCAAGCCCGAGGGCGCCCAGAGCGGCGTCCGGAAGGTCCTACCATGAGCCGCCCCCTGCTGCCAGTCCTGGGCGCCCTTTCCGGGGCGGCGGCCCTGGGCCTGCTGGGCTACGCGGTCGGCGTCGAGCCGTACCTCATCGAGACGGTCCACCTGGACCTCTACGCCCCGCGCCTGCCGGAAGCCTTCGACGGGTATACCATCATCCAAGTCTCCGACCTGCATATGCGGCAGATGGGGCGGCGCGAGCGCGCCTTGGAGCGGTTGGCGGCCGCATTACCGCCCGCCGACCTCATCGCCGTGACCGGCGACCTGATCCACACAGCGGCGGGGGCTGCCCCATTCCTGCACCTCATCCGGGCCTTCCACTCGCGCGACGGCGCGTATGCCATCTTCGGAAACTCCGAACACAAGAACGGCGTCCGCCCTTATGCCTTTTCGCGGACGCTGGCCGAGCGCGGCATTACGCCCCTGCTGAACCGCCATGTCCTGCTTGAGCGCGGCGGGGCGCGGATCGCCCTGGTCGGGGTGGACGACCCCGTGAACGACCTGGACCGGCTGGAGGAAGCCCTGGACGGCGTTGCCCCGGACGTCTTCACTTTGCTCCTGATGCACTCCCCCGACGGCATCGCCGAGGCCGTCGTGCGCGGCGTGGACGTGGTCTTGGCCGGCCACACCCACGGCGGCCAAATCCGCCTGCCCTTCCTTGGTGCCCCCTACACGCACTCCCTGATGGGGCGACGCATGAGCGACGGCTACTACAGCCGGGGCCGCCTGCGCCGCGCCATCGGCATCCGGCCGGGCCGCACCCAGCTTTACGTCACGCGCGGCATCGGCGTCAGCGGCCTAGCCCTGCGCTTCCTCACCCGCCCCGAGCTGACAGTCATCACCCTCCGGCGCGGCGCTCCGCACATGAAGCGCCGTTAACGAACCCTTTTGCCGCCGTTCCCCGTTAGGGCGGCATGCATCAAGTGGACTGCAACACTGGCAGTGAGACACTGAGGATACCGAGCCAGAAACTTCAGCACGTCAGCATCCTAGGAGACCGGGCCGAAGCCGAGATCCTGCCGACGAACTGGAATGTCCTTTCTCCTGACAAGAGGACCACCTACTGCATCTGGGATACGGCCCGCAAAAAGCCGTGTTACCGGATCGCAATCCCGCCCTCCGCCAATCCGCCCCCCGTGGGCGACTTCCAGGTCCACTCCAACGATCTCTCCGCCGACGGCCACGCATTCGCGGCGGGCGGATTCGATGACGGCATCATTCGGGTGTGGCGGCTGCCCTGACACATTTTGTATTAGACCTCTTGCCTAAGTCCCCCACCCTAAACGGCAGAACTAATCCCACGGGGCTGAGGGTTTGAGTGGGATAAGGCTTGAGTGGGGTGCCCCCCATACTTTGGTAAAGCAAATCCCCGCCTTTTACTCCGCTGCGGAGCGCAGCGACTAGGAGGCGCGGGCAGGGGATGGGACTCTTCGCACTTACCCCACTCAAACC
>JANOOM010000290.1:0-6609 GCA_031421335.1 Armatimonadota bacterium | reverse complement strand
CCGCCCCCGACGAGCCGGCCCCGCCGTACACCCCCTGCGGCGCGGCCGGCGGCGTCTGCGTCGTCAAGGTCGTCGCGCTCGCGGTGTTGGACGGGTCGGAGGCGCCGGCGTCGTTGTAGGCGGCGACGTAGTACGAGTAGGCACTGCTGACCGTCAGCCCGGTGTCGGTGACGGCGATCACGTTGCCCTTGCCGGGTGCCCCCGTCCCGGTGAAGTTGCCACCGCCCGCCCCGTAGGTGTATCCGATGTCGCGGAAGGCCGTCTCGCCCGGCCCCTTGCGGAACAGGCGGAAGTAGCGCGTGTGGCGCGCGTTGTCGGTCCAGGACAAGGCCAGGCTGCTGTCGGAGCCGGCGACGGAGGAGACGGAGAGGCCGACCGGCTTGACCGGGGCGGTGGTGGCGCTGGCGGTGTTGGAATAATCGGATGGGGTGCCGTCCGAGGCGAAGGCGCGGACGCGGTAGTCGTAAATGGTGTCGGCGTCGAGGCCACTCGGGTCGGTGAAGAGGACACCCGTTCCAGCGCTGTCAACGGGGTCTGCGGAGCCGACCGACGTGTACGCAGTGTCAGCTTGGCCGTCTACTTTGCGCTCGACGCCAAAACTGCTCTCCGCCGTGCTGTTACTGATCCAGTAGAGCTGGACCGAGGTCGGGGTGGGGTAGCTGTTCACGCGCAGGCCGCTCGGGGCCGCCGGGGGAGACGCGGCCCAGGCATGCGAAAGCCCCGTCAGCAGCAATGCTGACCAGACCAGGACGTGCAGAACGCGAAGGGCGGTGCGGACGGCGGGCGACGTGGCAAAAATGTGGCGCATGTCGGTTCTTCTTTCGACGTCAGAAAACAGCGGATAGCAGCGAAGACTCTTGAAGAAACCAGATATTCAGTTTTAAGTGCGAAATTTTACAGGGTACAACACGGTTTGGGGTAATTTCAGGAAACCGCAAGAGTATATTATCATAAAGTGCGCGCATTTGCAAGCCCCGCCAGATATATTTTTCAGGCACGTTTGGGCTTTTCTTGGGGCGTCACGGTCATTATGGGTGCCACCTACGGCGGGCAGTGTTGCAAACTTCACATTGCGGCTGTGAAGTCGGTCACTAAGGGAAGAGGCGGCCGGCGGAAAGCGGCGCGTTTTGCTGTTTTGACCAGGGCGGCGAGTGTGCTATAATGAACCATGTCGTTTCAACCCGTTTCAGCCCGTCGCGCTCCCTCCCGCCGCGCCGCGTGGGGACTCCTGCTGCTGCTGCCGCTGCTGGCCGGCTGCGGGTCCAAGAGCATCAGCGCCCTGAAGGCGCAGGACTCGCTGGCGGAAGCCTACCGGGCCGCCCAGGCGGGCACGGACGATAAGGAGGCCCGCAAGTACGCCGACAGCGCCATCGCGCTGGCCCCGAACGACCCTGTGACGTACTTCGGGAACCTGGACCCCAACGCCCCGCTGCTCGGCGTGGCGCCGGTGTTCGCGGCGGTCGGCGACGACGCGGCCGTCATTGACTACATGACGCGGGCGATCAAGCAGTTCCCCGACGACGAGCGCGGCTACCAGCTCCTGGGGGAGTCCCAGAGGCGGCAGGGCCGGACGGCGGACCAGAAGGCGACGGCGGCACGGCTGGTCGCGGTGCTGGCCAAGAAGCTTCAGAAGCCGGGCGCCACAAACATCGAGGCGCTGACGCTGGCCCAGGCCCAGGCCGAGTTCGACGCGGGCGACCCTGCCACCGGCGCGGCCACCTACCAGAGGGCCAAACAGGCTTACAACGACTCGGAGCCGCGTAACGGCCTTGCCAACGCCAACGCCGTCACAAACACCCACCTACCCGAAGCGCTCGCGCTTGCCAAGGAGGCGCTCGATCAGGCCCAGAAGGTGACCGGCCTGAACGACGACGCCAAGGCCCAGGGCATCGCCGCCGTCCAGGACACGCTGGCCTGGGTGCAGTACCGGATGGGCGACACCAAGGGCGCCGAGCAGAACCTGCTGGACGCCGTCGGCTTTGACCCGCGCCAGCCCGAGATGCGCTTCCACCTGGGCAGCGTCTATGCCGCCGAGGGCAAGACCGATGCCGCCCGCGCCGAACTCGGCCACGCCGTCCTCTTGTGTCCCGGCTACGCCGACGCCGAGGCGGCACTGAAGGGCCTCAAATAGCCTCCAAGCGGAGCACCTTTTCGGACCCGTCCGGCACGTTTTCCACTGAAAACCGCGTAGTACAAAATTATGAAAGTCCCCCGCTTCCTCACTCTCGCCCTCTTCGGCATTGCCGCCGTGTCACCCGCCCTGACCTCGCCCGCCTCGGCGGACCCGGCCACGCAGAGGCTGACCGGCCACGTCCTGCGTGCGGCCATGGCCCGTGCGCGGTTTGTGGGCCGGGTCTCGCCCCTAGAGACCGTCCCACTCGCCCTGACCCTGCCACTGCGCGACCCGGCCGGCTTGAGCGATCTGCTGGGGCGCCTTTACACGCCGGGCGACCCGATGCAGGGCCGGTTCCTGACGCCGGACGAGTTCGCGCAGCGCTTCGGGCCGACCCCGGAGGACTACGCCGCCGTCGCCGACTTCGCCCGCCGGGCGGGGCTGACCGTGACCGGCACGCACCCGAACCGGCTCATCCTGGACGTCGCTGGGCCGGCCTCGGCCGTCGAGAGCGCTTTGAGAGTCCACCTCGGCCGGTATCGGGGGGCGTCCGGGCGCCTCTTCCGCGCCCCCGATGCCGACCCGTCCGTCCCCGCCGCCCTCGCCGGGCGACTGGCCGGCGTCGTCGGCCTGGACACATTCGCCGTCCACCGCCCGCACCTGCGCCCCGCGCTCAACCCCGAAAGCGGCAGCGGCCCCAAGGGTGGACTGGCGCCCTCAGACATCCGCAACGCGTACCACCTGACGGGCGGTCAGGGGGGCGCGGGGCAGGCGGTGGCGCTCTACGAATTGGACGGCTACCTTGCCTCCGACATCACCGCCTACCAGGGGGCGTTCGGCCTGCCCGCCCTCGCCCCCACGACCGTCCTGGTGGACGGCGCCACGGGGGCGGCCGGGGCGAACACCGACGAGGTAGCCCTGGACATCGAGCTGGCACAGGCCCTGGCCCCGAACCTGGGCCACGTCTATGTTTACGAGACGCCGAACGACGGTCTGGACGCGCACTACTTGGACGCCTACAGCCGGATCGCCACCGACAACCTCGCCAAACAGGTCAGCACATCCTGGGGGTCGCCCGAGAGCACGAACACCCAGGCTTTCCTCCAGGCCGAAAACGCGATCTTCCAGCAGATGGCCGTCCAGGGCCAGAGCATGTTCAGCGCGACAGGCGATAACGGCGCTTATGACAACGCCGGCGCGAACCCCGACGGCTCGCTGAACCCGAACGCCCTGGGCACTTTGAGCGTGGACGATCCCGGCTCTCAGCCCTATGTGACCGGCGTGGGCGGCACGAGGCTTTCCAGCGGGCCAGGCGGCGCTTACCAATCGGAGGCGGCCTGGGGCAGCCCGACCGACACCACACTCAGCCCGCAGGGGTCCGGCGGCGGCGGCGGCTTCAGTGTCCAATGGCCCGTCCCGAGCTACCAGGCCGGCATCTCCCCCGCCCCGGCCAACCGAAGCGTCCCGGATGTCGCGCTGAACGCCGATCCGAACACCGGCTACTCCGTCTACACCAGCGGCGCCTGGCATGTCTTCGGCGGCACCAGCGTCGGCGCCCCCCTATGGGCGGGCTTCACGGCCCTGGTCAACGGCCAGCGGGCGGCGGCGGGCCTTGCCCCGGTCGGGTTCCTCAACCCGCCCCTTTATCAGATCGGGGCGAGCGCCTCCTACGCGGGCGGCTTCAACGACGTCAAGACCGGCAGCAACTTGTTCTATCCCGCCCGCACCGGCTACGACAACGCCTCGGGATTGGGGACCTTCAGCGGCGACGCACTGCTGAACACATTAGCGACCAGGCTTGTGCCCGTTTCCCAGGGGGAGGTCGTCGGGACCGTGACGGCCTCGGACACCGGCGCCCCCCTGTCCGGCGCCTCCGTGTCCGCCCTTTCTGCCCTGAGCGGCCTCCTGGTGGCGCCGGCGACGACGAGCGGGGCGGGCGGTGCCTACGCGCTGGCCGTACCCAGCGGCCTGGCCCTCGACCTGCGCGCGGATGCTTACGCAGCCACGGCGGGCAAGTACGGCGCGGCGCGCGCTTCCGCCATGGCCGCGCCGTCCCAGGGCGTGACGGTCTCCTTCGCGCTCGACCCGGCCCACACCTTCCCGGCGGGCCTCCAGATGATCTCCGCCCCCTACGCCTACGGGCCGGGGGACGACCTGGCCGTCCTGTTCGGCCTTACGGCGGGGCCGCCCTTCGCCGCCTGGGCGCCGCTCCAGGCCGCCTACCGCACCTACCCAAGCGCACCAGTCAACACCCTGCTCGCGGGCCAGGGCTACTGGGCGCGGTTCCCGTCCTCGACTTACCTGCGCTACCAGGGTCCCCTGGTCCCGGCGGTCAACGCCTTCTCGGCCACTCTCGGCGCGGGCTGGAACCAGATCGGCGACCCCTACCCCGTCCCCGAGCCGGTGTCCTCACTCATCGCCACCGGTACGGCGGCGGGCAGGGCGGCCATTTCGCCGGTCTTGTATCGCTACGACACGGCTTCGGGCACTTATGCCGCCTTGAACCCGGCTTCGGACTCGCTCCAGCCCTACACCGGCTACTGGATCTTCGCCTTTCAGGCCACCCCGCTGACATTCGGGCTGCCGGCGCACTGAGGCCTTTACGGCCCTATCGGGCGGCGTGTGCATGTCGGCGGCGGTGATGGGGTACAATCATGGCAATCATTACCACTCGCGCCCGCGCGCGAGTCTTTAATCAGGAGCACTCCCAATGAGTCAGCAAGAGTTTCCGCCGCTGTCGGAGGAACAAGTCGCACATTTTCTCAAGCACGGGCATCTCGTCATCCACGACTGTTTCCCACGCGCGTTCGCCGAGGACTGGACGGCGAACGCCTTCCGTCGCCTGGAGTACGACCCCGGAGACCCCTCCACCTGGCAGCAGGAAGTCGTCCACATGCCCTCCGCCCAGCGCGTGCCCATGCCCGAGATCGCCCCGAAAGCGTGGCAGGCCGCCTGCGCGCTGCTGGGCGGCGAGGAGCGCGTCAGCCCCTGCGCTTGGGGCGACAGCATGATCGTCAACCTCCGCAAAGGGGCGGACCAGCCCTGGCAGCCGCCCTCGGCTTCGGTCGGCGGCTGGCACAAGGACGGTGACTTCTTCCGCCACTTCCTGGACAGCCCGGAGCAAGGCCTGCTCACCATCGTGATCTGGTCCGACATCGAGCCGCAGGGCGGCGGCACCTTCGCGGCGGGCGACTCGGTCGCGCCGGTCGCCCGCCTGCTGGCGGCCCACCCCGAGGGCGTTCTCCCGTCGGGGGCACCCGGAGCCTCCTTCGGCTCTTTAATCAATCAATGCCAAGACTTCGTCGAGCTGACCGGCAAGATCGGCGACGTTGTTCTCATCCACCCCTTCCTGTTGCACGCCTCCAGCCAGAACCACTCGGGGAAGGCGCGCTTCATCACGAACCCACCCATCTCCCTCAAGGAACCCATGCAGTTCGACCGCGCCGATCCCGCCGACTTTTCGCCCGTCGAGCGCGCCGTGCTGCTGGGCCTGGACGTGGACTGCCTGGACTTCCAGCCGGCCGCACCCCGCGAGCGGATCGTCTCGGAGGGCATGAAGCGCAAGCAGAAGATGCTGGAAGAAGAGCAGGCGCGGCTCGCCGCTACCGCGAGCCACTAAGGGAAAAACCGATGGAACAACCGATCAAAGACAAATGGGCCTTAGTGACCGGGTCCAGCCGAGGCGTCGGGCAGCAGGTCGCCCTGGGCCTGGCACAGCAGGGGTGTCACATCATCCTCCACGGGCGCGAAATGGAACATGTCCAAAAGACACTGGGCCTGCTGACGGGAACCGGCGTCAAGACCTACGCCGTCGAGGGCGACTTGAGCACCGAGGAGGGCGTCGCGTCCGTCATTCGGGGCGTGCAGCAAGGGCCGGGGCACGTTGACATACTCTACAACAACGCCGCCGTCCAGAACACTTGGGGGGAGATCTGGGACATTCCGCAGTCGGAGTGGCAGCGCACCTTCCAGGTGAATGTGTTCGCCCTCATCGTCCTGTGTAACGCCTTCGGCCCCGAGATGAAACGTCGCGGGTGGGGCCGGATCATCAACCTGACATCCGGCATCAAGGACATCCCGCCGCTCGCGCCCTATAGCGTCTCCAAGGCCGCCGTGGACAAGTATACGCGCGACCTCGCCACCGAGATGAAGGGGAGCGGCGTGCTGGTCAACTGCCTGGACCCTGGCTGGCTTCGCACCGACATGGGCGGGCCGAACGCGATGGGCGACGTAGAAACTGTCCTGCCCGGCGCGCTCAAGCCCGCCCTGCTGCCGGACGGCGGTGCGACGGGATGCTTCTTTGCCGCCCAAGCCCCAGAGACGTGGGAAGGACGAGCATTCTGATCCTCACGGGGCTGAAGGCTTGAGTGGGGTAAGGTTTGAGTGGGGTGAGGTTTAAGTGGGGTAACCCCTGGACTTTAAGAGTGCAAGCCCGCGCCTCCTAGTCGCTGCGCTCCGTAGCGGAGTAAAAGGCGGGGATTTGCAAGGCTAAAGCA
>JANOOM010000289.1:0-11629 GCA_031421335.1 Armatimonadota bacterium | reverse complement strand
GCAGGTCTCGCGCGGTCGCTTGATAAATTAGCGTGAAGCCGTCGCCCAGGCACATGTGCGCGAGCTGCACCGCCGTCATCGGGGAAGGGCACGCGGATGCAGGGCAAGCAAGAGTGAGCGCAAACGCTGCCGTCACCGGTGCTGCGTTGGGTGCCGCCTTCATACCTTGTGCTCCTCAGGCGCCGTCAAGATCGTCACCGGCTCGCTCATCAAGGCGGCGATCATGCGCGTGGTCGCCTCCCCAATGATCGTGAGCGCGTCCTTGTCCGGGTCGGCATTCTCGGCCAGCATCTGGGCCGCCGTGACCGGCCTGCCGATCGTCGCGGTGACGTGAGCGCGTCTGAGGCCCCAAGTGTGCTTGGGGTGGACCCGGTCGGTCCCTTCCAGCGCGACCGGCACAATAGGGATGCCGGTCTGCTTGGCGATCAGGGCGAAGCCGCGCTCGGCGGGCAGCAATGTCCCCGGATCGGCCCTTGTCCCCTCCGGGAAGATGCCCAGGACATGACCCGCCTTCAGCTCATCCATGGCCTGACGGATCGCCCTCCGGTCGGCCGCCCCACGCTTAACCGGAAAGGCGCCCAGTGCCTTGATGTACAGTCCGAAGACGGGGATCTTGAACAGCTCTTCTTTCGCCATCAAGTGGAGCTGCCGCTTGGTGATCATCGAGAGATACGGCGGGTCCATGTAAGCGCGGTGGTTGACGGCCAGGAAGACGGGGCCGCGGGCAGGGATGTTCTCCTGGCCACGCACCGTGATCCCCCCCAGCAGCGGCATCAGCACACGCATAAAGACGCGCGTGATCGCGTAGGCGCGCGAGCACGCGTCAGCCGGGAAGTCCTCGGGGGCCATTTCAGCGATTTTCTTATCGGCCAATCCGTTCTCCTACTTGGGCGCACAAGGCCAGGATCTGCTCCACGACAGTATCTATGTCCAGCCCGTCACTGTCCATTAGGACGGCGTCGGCGGCCGGCACCATCGGGGCGACATCGCGGGCCGCGTCCCGCTCGTCCCGCGCGGCGATGTCGCGCGCCAGTGATTCGGGGTCGGGCGCGGCCCCCGTCCGGGCCAGTTCTTCCCCACGCCGCCGCACCCGCTCAGCGAGTGAGGCGACCAGGAAGACCTTCACCTCGGCATCGGGCAGGACGACAGTACCGATGTCCCGCCCCTCCATGACCACACCGCCGCGCCGGGCCATCGCCCGCTGCAAGGCGACCATCCGGGTCCGCACACAGGGTAATGTAGACAGCGGCGAAGTCAAGTTGCTGATCTCAGGCGTCCGGATTTCTCCCGCCACATTCCTCTCGTCTATATAGATGCCGCCTTCCGGCTCAAGCCGGACGTCCAGAGTGGCGGCCAGAGCGCAAACGGCCGCGCCGTCGTCCGGCGGGATGCGGGCGTCGAGCACGGCCCAGGCCAGAGCGCGGTACATCGCCCCGGTGTCAATGTAAGTCAACCCGAGGCGGGCGGCCACCCGCCGGGCCACCGTACTCTTGCCAGCCCCCGCCGGGCCGTCAATAGCGACGCGCAGAGTTCTCTTTTCTTCCTTCGGTTCAGTCATCAGGAGTTCCACAGAAGTCATAACGCCATTGTAACCCGGCGGGGTCTTCATTGTCAACGCGGACCATTTGGCAATCAAGCACTTTTGCTACCCGTATGTTTGGGGAACTTGGCACAGTTCTCGCTTTAATGGACTTCAAGTGCGGTTTTGAACAACAGGATGTCACGAGCGTCAAAGGATTGAAAAGAAGCCATGAAGATATTACGCATCATTTCGAGCGTTGACCCCAAGGCCGGCGGGCCGGTCGAGGGCATCCGCCAGATCACCCCCGCCCTGGCGCGGCTGGGACACACCACCGACGTGGTTACGCTGGACGACCCCGCCGCCCCCTGGCTAACCAGCTTTCCCGCCGCCGTCCATGCGCTGGGGCCGGCGCGGACCGGCTACGCTTATGCGCCCCGCCTCGCTCCCTGGCTTCGAGAGAACGCTTCTCGCTATGACGTCGTTATCGTCCACGGGCTGTGGCAGCACACCGGTTTCGGGGCGTGGCAAGCGCTGCGCGAGTCGGGGACGCCTTACTTCGTCTACGCCCACGGCATGCTCGACCCCTGGTTCAAACACGCCTACCCCCTCAAGCACCTCAAGAAGTGCCTTTACTGGGCCTGGGCCGAGCGCCGCGTCCTTCGCGACGCCCGCGCCGTGCTGTTCACGAGTGACGAGGAGCGCCGCCAGGCCCGGCTGTCCTTCGCCGGCTACGAGTGCCACGAGCAGGTCGTCGGCTACGGCACTTCTTCCCCACCCGGCGACTGTGAGATGCTGCGCCGCCGGTTCTTCGGGGCGCACCCCACCTTGGAAGGCAAACGACTCCTGCTGTTTTTGAGCCGCATCCACCCCAAAAAGGGCTGCGACCTGCTGCTGCGCGCCTTCGCCCAGGTGGCGCAAACGGACCCAAGCCTGCACCTGATCATGGCCGGGCCAGACGGCGGCGCCTGGCAGGTCGAACTGGAGCGGCTGGCCGACACCCTCGGCATCGCAGGGCGTATCACCTGGACCGGGATGCTAATGGGGGAAGACAAGTGGGGGGCTTTCCATGCCGCCGACGCCTTCATCCTGCCCTCCCACCAGGAGAACTTCGGCATCGCCGTGGCCGAAGCGCTGGCCTGCGGCCTGCCCGTTTTGATCTCCGACAAGGTCAACATCTGGCGCGAAATCCAGGAAGACGGCGCAGGCTTCGTCGCCGATGACACCGAGGCGGGGACCACCCGGCTACTCCACGACTGGCTCGCTCAGACGCCGGGCGAGGCACACCGGATGCGGCGAAACGCACGCTGCTGCTTCCTGACTCGGTTCGAGATCGAGGCGGCGGCGGAGGGCCTGATGGAGATGGTGGGCGCTCACCTCGCAGACCAGCGCTCACGGGGGCAGTGCCAGCGGCGGGCAGTCCACCTTCCGGCGCCCGCCCTGGGGCAAATGCGCCGCGCGTAGACTCAGACGGATTGAAGGCAGGAGATGGGGGCCGCGAATCATCGCGGCCCTCCTTTCTTGTCGGGTATACTCCCACTCAGGAGACTCACCATTTCCCAGGTCCTGCTCGAAGGTCCGACCAGCCAGCTCACCCGCCTCGTGGAGCAGATGAGCCGGGGCGAGGAAGTCATCATCGGGCGCGATAGCACCCTCGTCGCCAAGATGGTCCCGCTGTCGGAGGAGAAGTCAACCGAGGAGCCTATCTCACATTTCGGAAATACCAAGGACATTTTGATATACATGGCAGATGATTTTGACGCGCCGCTAGAAGATTTCAAGGACTATATGTGAAGGATCTACTGCTGGACACGTATAGCATCCTATGGTACGCCTTCGGCAATCCGAAGTTGAGCGGCAGGGCGCGAGCACTCTCAGTCTTTTAGTCGCTCCAGCTCCTACCCGTCATCCTTGCACACGTTGCTCACATGGCGACCCTGCCTTTCCGCCACCGAGATCCATTTGACTGGATGCTGGTCGCACAGAGCCTAACGGAAAGCATTGCTTTGGTGTCGGCAGACCCCATTCTAGACACTTGTGGCATCACCCGCGTGCGGTAGTTCCGTGCCCCTGAACACGGAACCGCCCACCTTTTGTTTATATTTGCATAATAACAACATGAGCGCATACCCTGACCTAAAAGATAAAGTGACCCTGGCAAGCCTGGCGCAGAAGAAGAAGCGCGGCCAGAAGATCACCGCCCTGACCGCTTACGACTACCCCACCGCCCTTCTGGTGGACGGGTCCGGCGTGGACATCGTCCTGGTTGGCGACTCCTTGGGCATGGAAGAACTCGGCTACGACACCACGGTGCCGGTGACGATGGAGATTATGCTGCACCACACCAAGGCCGTCCGGCGCGGGACGCGGCGCGCGCTGCTAGTCGCGGACATGCCGTTCCTTTCATATCAGGTGAACACCGACGAGGCCGTCCGCAACGCGGGCCGACTGATGCAGGAAGGGGAGGCCAGCGCGGTAAAGCTTGAAGGCGGCGCCTTCGTCGCCGCGACCATCCGGCGTCTGGTCCAGTCGGGCATCCCCGTCATGGCCCACATCGGGTTCACGCCTCAAAGCGTCCATCAGATCGGGCTGCGGAAGCAGGGCAAGGACGAGGCCAGTGCGCGCCAGGTTCAAGAAGACGCTCAGGCCGTGCAGGAAGCAGGCGCATTCGCCGTCGTTCTGGAGCTGATCCCCGAAGTCCTGGCCGCGCAGATCACCGAAGCGCTCTCGATCCCGACGGTCGGTATCGGGGCTGGCGCGGGCTGTTCGGGCCAGGTGCTGGTGACATCGGACCTGATCGGCCTGCGCCCGGACCGCCCGCCGCTGCGGCACGTCCGGCAGTACGCCCAAGTCGGGGCGGAGATCGCGCGCGCCCTGAGCGCCTACCGAGAGGAGGTGGAAGCAGGAAAGTTCCCTTAATCGTTCTCTGTAAGTCGCTTTTCTGAAGTTCTGTAAAATTGAAGGAGTGACACGATATGAGCGTTCCATCCCCAGAAAGCGGCCTCCCGCCAACCGGCCTTCCACCCTACAATGCCTCAGGCATTTCCCAAGACGAAAAGACGATGGCCATGCTCGCCTACCTCTTAGGCGTCTTCACCGGCTTCCTCGGCCCTCTCGTCCTCTGGCTGCTCAAAAAAGACCAGTCGAAGTTCGTCGCCTTCCACGCGCTCCAAGCACTGCTCCTGCACGCCGTCGTCACGATCGGCTACTTCATCTCTGGTGCCCTGATGGTGGTCCTGATCGGGATGGTCACCCTTCCCGCGTTCTGGATACTCGGCCTGGTTTTCAGTATCCTCGCCGGGCTGGCCGCCAACAAGGGCGACTGGTACGAGATTCCCGTCATCGGCAAGATCGCCCGCCAGTCCGCCGGCGTTTGACCGCCACGCACATCGCGTCTGCAAGGAACGCAGGAAAAAGGGCCGCCGGGCTGTCCCGGCGGCCCTTTCTTACGTCGCCGACTGAGGGATGACATCACAGAAGAATGTCGTGATACCCAATGTTCTTCCTTTCCGGCCTGGTCCTCAGCAGCGGCAAGTGGTTCGGCCTCCCAGCCCTCAGCCCGATCGCACGCCGACTGACTAGCCCATGGCAGGGTATTCCCGCCAACCTGGGGTATACTGCCCGGACAGCAACCACTCCAAGGAGCCTCTCCAGACATGCCCAACCTGATCTTAGTGCGACACGGCGAGTCGCAGTGGAACCTCGAAAACCGCTTCACCGGCTGGATGGACGTGCCTCTGACCCCGCGCGGCGAGGGCGAGGCTCGCATCGCAGGCGAACATCTGCGCGGCCTGCCCATCGACAAAATCTACACCAGCGTCTTGCAGCGCGCCATCAACACGTCCAAGATCGCACTCGAAGCCGCCGGCAAGCCCGCCGACCTGCCCACCGAGCGCGATCAGGCCCTGAACGAGCGCCACTACGGCGACCTCCAGGGGCTGAACAAGGCCGAAACGGCGGCCCAGTACGGGGACGCCCAGGTCAAGATCTGGCGCCGCTCTTATGACGTCCCCCCGCCTGGCGACAAAGGCGAGTCCTTGAAGGACACGGCCGCCCGCACCCTCCCCTACTTCCAAGCCCACATCCTGCCCGACATCAAGGCCGGCCTGAACGTCCTCGTGGTCGCCCACGGCAACTCGCTGCGCTCCATCGTCATGGAACTCGACAAGCTGACCCGCGAACAGGTGCTGGAACTGAACATCCCGACCGGCATCCCCTTGGTTTATGACTTCAACGATGCCGGTGAGGTCACGAGCCGGGACTATCTGTTCACCCGCGAGGACGAGAAGAAGGCATAGGCATCAGTCAGGGAAGACACTCGGCGGGGCAGGAGGCCCTCATCAAGATTACAATTACCGACCTTCACAGTACGGCGCGCGAATATCTACGCACCGCGAGGTTGCTCCGCACCTGGCGCAGCTACAATGTCGCCGTTTGCCTTTGTGGCTGCGCCATGGAAATTGCGTTGAAGGCGAGAATCGGTCGGGCGCTCGACTGGACAACTGGCTTCCCGGAAAGTGCGGCGGCATCCAAAGCAGAGTCGTGCAGCACGACAACCAAGGGGTCATCAATGACTTTTGGGACAGCCTCTTCATCCCCCATGGGTACGTTCATCGCGGCTGACCCGTCGCCCACACCGGCACAGCCTATCGCCGCCTAGAAACCGCAAGCATTCATGCAGACCATCAGCAAGATCCCAGAACTGCGCGCCGCGCTCGATGAGGCTCGCCGGGCGGGCAAGACCGTCGGGCTGGTACCAACGATGGGCGCTTTCCATGAGGGTCACCTGTCCCTGATGCGCCGGGCGAAGGCCGAGAACGATCTCTGCGTCGTGACGCTGTTCGTCAACCCGACGCAGTTTAACGACCCAAGCGACTTCGCCCGCTATCCGCGTGACACGGATAGGGACGCGCGCATGGCCGAGATGGAAGGCGTGGACTTCCTGTTCCTGCCCGCCCCCCCGGCGATGTACCCCGAAGGTTTCGACACGACGGTGATCGTCCACGCCCTGTCGGACCGGCTCGAAGGCGCTTCCCGACCCGGCCACTTCGCGGGGGTCTCCACGGTCGTCACCAAGCTGCTGAACATCGCCCAGGCGGACCGCGCTTACTTCGGCGAGAAGGACTGGCAGCAGCTCCAGATCGTCCGGGCACTGGCCCGCGACCTGAACATCCTCACGGAAATCATCGGCCTGCCCATCGTCCGTGAGCCGGATGGCCTCGCCCTGTCTTCGCGGAACGTCCGGCTGTCGCCGGAGCAGCGTTCGGCGGCCCTGGTGCTGGCCGCCGCGCTCGACGGGGCCGAAGCGCAGGTCCGAGCGGGCATCCAAGATGCGGCGCTCATCGAGGCCGGGATGCGCCAGGCCATCGAGGCCCAGCCCCTCGCCGGGTTGGACTATGCCGTCGTCGCGGACCAACAAATGCTGCAAGGGGTGGAAGAGATCGGGGCGGGGGCGATCGCGCTGGTCGCGGCCACGTTCGGCCGGGTGCGGTTGATTGACAACCGGGTGCTGCGGGCGTAGAGGAAAATGGCCCCCACCCCCGGCCCCTACCCCCGGCCCCTCGTAGGAACGGAGCGGGGTCAAGGGAGGGGGCCATTTTCCCCTACTTCGCCGCTCCCATCGCGTACACCAACGTCGCGTCCGCTGTCACCGTGATCTGCTGATCGGCGATGGGCGTCTCTGTCGCCCCCTTTGCCATTGCCCGCATGGCAAAGACGGGCTGGGCCGACGGCGCGGAACCGCCCTCGGTCAGTGTCAAGAGGCGCCCGATGTCTACGCCCGCTGCTGCCGCCATTATGGACGCCTTCTGCCGCGCCGAGGAGACCGCGAGGGCCAGCGCCTGCGACTCGGCCTGGCTCCGGTCGGACAGATCGAACGAGACGCCGCTGACCTGGGAGGCCCCTGCCGATGTCGTCTTGTCAATCACCAGACCCACTTTCGTCAAGTCGCGCACGGTCGCTTGGACGCTGTTTGTCACCTGGTAGCTCGTCAGCACAGCGGGGCTGACGTTGTAATCGTACTGCGGCTGGAGCGTGTACGACTGCGTTTGAATGTCCTTGTCCGCGATGCCCGCCGCCCGCAGCGCGGCTAAAGTCGTGGTCGTCCGGGCAGCGTTCTGGCTCACTACCTCAGCCTGGTCCTTGGACTGCGTCGTCACAGCAATGGTGAGCAGTGCGATGTCCGGCTTGACCTTCACCTCGCCGTGTCCACGTGCCGTGATGCCCTCCGAGACGGCGTAGGCCACACCCGGTGGGCGTAGGATATCCGCCTGACCGTGCGCCGCCCCCATCGTTCCCATCGTCAAGGCGACCAGCGCGCCGCTGAACAGTGTTCGTGTTGTCGTTCGTGTTGTCGTTCGTGTCATTGTTTCCCTCTGTATTCCTGAGACGCTCGTGCGCGTCCACCCCTTCAATCCAGTTCCCATCACCAATACTGCCACTGCGCCGTGTGCAGGATGTAGACCCCTAGCAGCAAGTTCGTCACCCCATGCGCCAGAATGCAGGCGAACAGGTTCTTGGTCCACCGCAGCAGCAGGCATAGGGCCAGTGCGAAGACCGCTGCCGCCAGCCACTCCGGGTGTGACAGCGCGAACAGGCCGACATTTATGAGAAGAGCCAGGACCGAGAATGTTCCTACCGGTACGCGCCGGAAGTCGTCGAGGTCCGTGACGAACCGCAGCAAAAATCCCCGGTAGAACAGCTCCTCTATGATCGGTGCGACGACCACCAGCCCGGCAAACCGGACGAACAGGAAAAAAACGATCCCTGCGGGGGTCGCGATCTCGCGGTTCGGGTTGAAGCCGGTCCGCGCCCCCAGGAACGCGAAGTGCGGCGTGTGCGTGTCGATGACGATCCACAGAAACAACAGGACGACGCCCAGGGCAGTCGCCGCCACCCAGCCGCCCCCGCCAGGCCGTGCCTCGGGAAAATATCCACGCAGCGCGATCAGCAGGCCGCCAACGAGGGCGATCTTGACGGCGTAGGTAAATGGGAAGGTCGAGGGCGGCAGGTGGCTCACCGATTCGAGCATGGTCAGCAGCAGGAACAGGGCGAACGGGGCGACGTAGGGCAGCCAGGGCGGCAGCGATTTCAATGTCATGCCGCTAGTATAAAGGATGAGGGGCGGCGGCGTCAAGGGGCGGCATGGGGACAGAGCACAGGCAGGGGGAGAGCGCAGGCGGGGGGAACCGACCTCTGCCTCCATGCGCCGCTGCCCGCCCGCCGGGTATAATATCCCCATGAACGCCATCGGTTGCTACGTCCACATCCCCTTCTGCGTCCGCAAGTGCGCTTACTGCGACTTCAACTCGTATTCGGGCTACACCGACGGCTCGGTGGCCCGCTACGTCCATGCCTTGACGCAGGAGATTCGTCTTTCCCCGCCGCGCCGCGCCCCCGTGGACACCATCTTTTTCGGCGGCGGCACACCTACCGCCATTCCCGCGACTGATGAGGCTGCCCTGCTGCGGGCCGTCCTGGAGACGCTGCCCGTCAGCCCGGAAGCCGAGATCACGACGGAAGCTAATCCCGGCGCGATGGACGTCCGGCACCTCGCCGTTCTGCGCGCGGCGGGCTTCAACCGCATCTCCTTCGGCGTCCAAAGTTTTGACGGCGACCTGCTCAAGACGATGGACCGCATCCACTCCGCACAGGAGGCCAAAGACGCCGTCAAGGCCGCACGGGTGGCTGGCTTCGAGAATGTTTCGCTCGACCTCATGTTCGGCCTGCCGCGCCAAACGCTGAAGCAGTGGCGGGACACTCTGGACCAGGCACTCGCCCTGGACACCGATCACCTCTCGCTTTATTCGCTCATCGTTGAGGAAGGCACTGGCTTCTACACCCTGCGGCAGAAGGGCCGCCTGCCCCTGCCCAGTGACGACCTCGCTGCCGACATGTTCGGCCTAGCCCGCGAGACCGCCGAAGGGGCCGGGTACGCGCAGTACGAGATCGCGAACTTCGCCAAGCCGGGCCGCATCAGTCGCCACAACCTACACTACTGGCGCAACAACTCCTATCACGGCTTCGGCTGTGGGGCTGCCTCCTACCTTGACGGCGCGCGCCGGATGAACGTCAAATCGCCGGCCAAATACGCCGAGACCCTCGAAAGCGGCGGCGATCTGACGCTATCTGTTGAGACATTGACAGAAGAAGAGACGATGGCCGAGACCATGATGCTCGGCCTACGCCTCACTCAAGAGGGCGTGGACTGCCGCCGCTTCCGGGAGCGCTTCGGCGTGGACCCGCGCGTCAAGTTCGCCGCCGAGGTGGAGACGTTCACCCGGCGCGGCCTGCTCGAAGTCACCGATAACAACCTGCGCCTGACACCGGAGGGCGTCTTTCTAGCAAGTGAGGTCATGGTCGCATTCGTGTAGGGGCGCGACTCATCGCGCCCTTCTTGCTGTTAGGGGCAGAACGGGACGGGGAGAGGAAGGGTACCCACGGGGGGGTGCCCCTACCGATCACCAGAGTAGGGGCAGGTCCCCGTGCCTGCCCTTCGGTCGTCCCCCTGCCCTTCGGTCGTCCCCCTGCCCTTCTCCTCGTGCCTGCCCTTCCTGTGCGATACACACAAATGCCCTGAACAGACTCCACGCCAGCTTGACGGCCTCCCCCATCCACGTTATGATTGTCGGGCCGCGCAGGAAGAACAGGGCCGCGGGCAGGATGCCCACATCCCTCGCGGCTCCTGGAACGACAGGGTTCGAACCTGCACCGCGCCGGATAGGGATGACCGTCCTTCCACGGCCCATGCGGCCTGGGCGTGGTGCCAAGGCGCGGCATAGGCGAGGGGCGAAAAGCTGATAACTGCTATCAGTTTGCCTGTTGAGTCCTCCTGGCATCAGGGCCGTCGCCCGAAGCAAGAACCTCTGCAGCCGTATGAAGGGCAAATCAGGGCATTTGCGCCGCCACAAGTTCATAGGAGGCTTTAGGATTTTCGGTGCCATCGCACTTTGGATGAACGCCGCCCGCACCGCCGTGATGTCCGCGTGGCGACGGAACCACCCGCTCCGCTCGCCTCCTGGCCGGCGTCATCCCCGGCTGGCGCAGTGGAACCACGAAGTCCCGGACGGCGGTCGCGCCGCTGGGGCAGCCTTTCTTCCCCTCCTAACGCGCCGTCCCCTGGAAGTAGGTTGTGGCTTTGGCCCAGACCTGCGCGCCGACCAGACGCCCTAGCTGGCGGCCGGTGATGTCGCCGTTCTCGAAATGAATTCCCCCGTAGCGGCGCGACAGGCCCGCCTGGTCGGCGGCGTCGGAGAATGTGGCCCACGACAGAGTGACATCCTGCGCGGGCGTCAGGCCCGGTTCCACCCGCGACGAGCCGGCGGCCAGGGTCACCGAAGCGCCGAAGGTGTCGCGGCCGGTGAAGCGCAACAGGACCTCGGCGCAGGCGGCGCTGAAGGTGCTGTGGCCGGAGACGTACTCGGCGAACGGCGGCGTGACCACCGTGACCGGCTGGTACGGCTGCCAGTCCGCGCCGTCGATCAGCCGCGTCCCCTGGTAAGGGCCTGCCCAGGCGCGCACCTTCTGACCGGCGAAGAGGAAATGGATCGAAGTGAGGGGGCGCACTGAGTCGTAAGCGCTTTTGGCATCCCAGGCGGCGATGCCGGAGTCGAGGTCGGCGTTGCACACGGCGAAGAAGAGCTTCACATCGTCGTCCAGCGAGTACCCGTCGCGCTGCGAGACGAACTGGCTGAACAAACACCAGTGGCCGGGGGGCAGCTCGGAATTCGGCCCATCCGCCCAGTATTCGGCGATCATCTTCTGCTCGTCGGTCAGGTCCGCGCTGTCGTGCAGGATCTGCTCCGCCTGCGCCCGGTAGCGGCCGGAGGGGAACTTGAACGGGCCGTCGAGCGGCCGGAACTGCGCGCCGGAGGTGAGGGCGAACGGCAGGATGCGGCCCCAGAACGGGGTCGCGAAGCGCTGGACCGTCACGCCGCCATGCCCGTCGGGGAGACGGAGGGGCTGCCAGCGGTTGGGGTCGCTGATCTTGTCGGGCGTGTTGACCGGGGCATAGCCGGTGTAGTCGGAATACGGGCCTGGATGCAGGTCGCCGAGCTGGTTCGCCCCGTCGGAGTGGCGGAAGTCGAGGACAGCCTGCGCGGCCAGGTTGCC
>JANOOM010000288.1:0-2898 GCA_031421335.1 Armatimonadota bacterium | reverse complement strand
GATCATCTTCCTGGCGAGCTTCGTCCCCTCACTCAATGTCCCCATGGGCGGCTGGGAGCGGGCCTTCACGGGCCAGATCGCCATGTGGCTCTGGTTCACCGTCTTGTTCGCAAACTTCGCCGAGGCCATCGCCGAGGGGCGCGGTAAAGCGCAGGCAGACGAGCTGCGGAAGACCCGCACGACCACCAAGGCCAAGCGGATCGGCAAGAACGGGTCGATCGAGGAGGCCGCCGCGCCCGACCTCCGCAAAGGCGACATCGTGTTCTGTGAGGTGGGCGACATCATCCCGAGCGACGGCACCATCATCGAGGGCATCGCGAGCGTTGACGAGTCCGCGATTACGGGAGAATCGGCCCCAGTCATCCGCGAGGCCGGTGGCGACAGATCGGCCGTCACCGGCGGCACCAAGGTCATCTCCGACAGCATCAAAGTGGAGATCACGGCGAACCCCGGCGAGACCTTCATTGACCGCATGATCGGCCTAGTCGAAGGCGCCTCGCGGCAGAAGACGCCCAACGAGATCGCGCTGAACATCCTGATCGCCGGCCTGACCATCATCTTCCTGCTCGCCACCGTCACCCTGCTGCCCTTCGCGCAGTTTAACGTGACCCAGGCGCAGGCGGCGGGCATGGGCGGGACGGCCCCAAGCATCACCATCCTGATCGCCCTGCTTGTCTGCCTGATCCCGACGACCATCGGCGGCCTGCTGTCGGCCATCGGCATCGCCGGCATGGACCGGGTCATGCAGTACAACGTGCTCGCCATGTCCGGCAAGGCCGTCGAGGCGGCCGGCGACGTGGACGTGCTGCTGCTGGACAAGACCGGCACCATCACCCTGGGCAACCGCCAGGCCGCCGAGTTCCTGCCCCTGCCCGGCGTTGACATCGGCGAGCTGGCCGACGCCGCCCAGTTGTCTTCCCTGGCCGACGAGACCCCGGAAGGCCGCTCCATCGTCGTGCTCGCGAAAGAAAAGTACAACCTGCGCGGGCGGCACCTGGAGGAAGGCGCCGAATTCATCCCGTTCACCGCCCAGACCCGCATGTCCGGCCTGAACATGAGCGGCGTGCGCGTCCGCAAGGGCGCCGTGCAGGCCGTCGCCGATTATGTCGCGCAGAGCGGCGGGTCGGTTCCCGCCCAGCTCCAGGAGATCGCCGACGGCATCTCCAAGCAGGGCGGCACGCCATTGGCCGTCGTCTTGAACGACCGCCCTTTGGGGATCATCTACCTCAAGGACATCGTCAAGGGCGGTATGCGCGAGCGCTTCGACCACCTGCGCGCCATGGGCATCAAGACCATCATGATCACCGGCGACAACCCCTTGACGGCCGCCGCCATCGCCCAGGAGGCCGGCGTGGACGACTTCCTGGCCCAGGCCAAACCCGAAGACAAGATGGCGCTCATCAAGAAAGAGCAGGCTGAGGGCCGGCTCGTCGCCATGACCGGCGACGGCACGAACGACGCGCCCGCCCTGGCGCAGGCCGACGTCGGCGTCGCCATGAACAGTGGCACGCAGGCCGCCAAAGAAGCGGGCAACATGGTGGACCTGGACTCGAACCCCACCAAGCTGATCGAGATCGTCGAGATCGGCAAGCAGCTCCTGATGACGCGCGGGGCGCTGACGACGTTCTCGATCTCAAACGACGTCGCCAAGTATTTCGCGATCATCCCGGCCATGTTCTCGACTTTGTATCTGGCGGCGGGCGCCCAGCACGGACCTCTGTGGGCCTTGAACATCATGAAGCTGCATTCGCCCTACTCGGCGGTGCTGGCGGCGATCATCTTCAACGCGCTGATCATCATCGCGCTGATCCCCGTCGCCCTGCGCGGTGTGCCGTACCGCCCGATGGGGGCGGCCCAGGTCCTGCGCCGGAACCTGCTGGTCTGGGGCTTGGGCGGCATCATCCTGCCGTTCCCGTTCATCTGGCTGCTGGACCAGATCGTCGTCCTGCTGCACTGCGCCCCCGCGCACTAGTGGCGGCATTAGGAGATAAAACAAATGGCAAAACAACTAGTCACCGCGGTACGGATCACCCTGGTCCTGCTGCTGCTCGTCAGCGGCGTCTACCCCCTGGTCGTCTGGGGACTGTCCCAGGTGGCCTTCAAGCACCAGGCGAACGGGAGCCTCCTCTTGAACGCCCAAGGCCAGGTCATCGGCTCCGAGCTGCTGGCCCAGGGCTTCACCAAGCCCGAATACTTCCACCCCCGCCCTTCGGCGGCCGGCAATGGCTATGACCCGACCCAGAGCAGCGGCACGAACCTCGGCCCGACCAGCGACAAGCTGATCAACGGCGTCCATAAGAAGGACCTCGCTCCCGGCAAGCCCGACCCCGCCGACTTCGACGGCGTAGTGGACCTTGCCAAGCAGTACCGCAAAGATAACGGTTTGGCTGATAATACGCCCGTCCCGGTGGACGCCGTCACTCGGTCCGGCTCGGGCCTGGACCCGCACGTCAGCCCGGCCAACGCCGCCCTCCAGGCCGACCGCGTCGCTAAGGCGCGCGGCACGACCAGCGATACCGTGCGCGGCCTGATCAAGCAGAACACGTCGGGCCGCGGCCTGGGCTTCCTGGGCGAGCCGGTCGTGAACGTCCTGACCCTGAACGTCGCCCTGGACAAGGCCGCCCCCATGCCGCCCGCGCCGGCGAAGAAGTAACAAGAGCGCACGAATACACAGGAAAGGAAGAGGAACCCAATGAGTAACTGATGTTACGCAGGCATTGCGAGAGCCGAGACGAGAGCCGAGACGAGAGCCGAGTGGTTGAAAACCACTCGCTAGGAGAAGCGTCCTGCGGACGATAATACCGAGGCCGGACGATAATACCGAGGCCGGATGTCCTTGTCCCCAGGGGGTCCTCTCCTGGGACTGAGTTCTCTGTCCGAAGGACACCGTTCCTAGCG
>JANOOM010000287.1:0-3226 GCA_031421335.1 Armatimonadota bacterium | reverse complement strand
CGGAGCCGCAGACGCCTGAAGAAGTGATCTCCTATTACGCCAAGCGTATCGCTCAGGATGTCAAGCTGCCCTCGCAGTTCGCCGCACTCGTTCCCAAAGTCCGCGAGTTCCTGGAAATGAAAGCCTTCGGCGAGACCGTCGCCCTCGACAGCAAAGCCATGATCAAGGCGATCTCCAGCAACGTCGCCCACTTCATCACCGTCAAGACTTTCGCCCAGGCCCTCCGCGCCCTCGTCATCGAGGAACTGACGCCGCAGCTTACGCACGAGGGCCGCAGGCTGTCTGAGACAATTCCCTTTCCGTACTCGCGCCCCACGCTCGCCAATGCCGACCGGTGCATCTTCAACCTTGTGCCGTGCGATAACGAGTTCGAGCGCAAGTTTGCCAAGTTCTTACAAGACGCCAAAGACTTGAAAGCCTTCTCCAAGCTGCCGTCACAATTCGGCTTTGCCATCGAATACACGGACAATGCCACAAACCTGCGTTACTACGAGCCGGACTTTGTGGCCGTTCAGCAAGACAGCACCCATTGGCTCATCGAAACCAAAGGCCTCGTGAGCGTAGATGTCGCCCATAAGAACCGTGCCGCCACACTTTGGTGCGAGAACGCGACCCTATTGACCGGCACGGAATGGCGCTACATCATTGTCCACCAGAGCGACTTTGAACAGCTGCAGCCCGACCTGTACTCAGACCTGTACGCGCTCCAAACGCTGCTCTGAGGGCTTGCATCGGTTGAGAGGGTAGGGGCGAACCTTGTGTTCGCCCTTTTCTATTTCTCCCCCTGCGTCTTCGATCTAAACGCATCGCGCGATGAGGTATAATAGTAGACAAGTAGTAGAAATACGGAGATAGCAGCAGCCACGAATAATACGAAAAATGTCAAAACGAACTGAAAGTGGAGGTGGGGGAAAAGCAGCAACGGAAAATTGCAGGAACGAACTCCCCCGAGCTTAATGGAACATACTCGCGCGAATGCAAAAAGTGTCGAAACGAACCCAAACCACGCCGACACTTGCCGCGCAAAAGTCCCTTTGCAATAATCAGTGAACTTTTGGTATAATAAGGCGTCCACACCCTATTACGTCTCTTTCCCGGCCCGCGTCCCATCCGCACTCGCGCCGTGTCCGCTCCACCGGAGGCTATCTGATGACACTGACCACCACTGACACCCGCCGCCTCGCCCACCTGCTGCGGCGCGCGGGCTTTGGCGCCCGGCCCTCCGAGTGGACCGAATACGCCCGCCTTGGCGTCGCCGGTACCGCCACCCACCTGCTCCACCCCGAGGCCATCCCCGATCCATTTGATGCCGTCCTGCACGGCATCCAGGGCGACTATGTGGACTTCGACGACATCGGCAGCGTCCGCAAGTGGTGGATGTATCGCATGTCCCATACGCCCCGCCCCCTGGAAGAAAAGCTGACCCTGTTCTGGCACAACCACTTCGCCACCGCGAACTATAAAGTGGACAACCCGCGTTGGATGTGGGCGCAGAACCAGCTCTTCCGTGCCCACGCGCTCGGCAACTTCCGCACTATGGTTCAGGCCGTCTCGCGCGACCCCGCCATGCTCGTTTGGCTCGACGGTGCCGAGAACCGCAAGGGCCGCCCCAACGAGAACTACGGCCGCGAGCTGCTCGAACTCTTCACCATGGGTGTCGGCAACGGCTACACCGAGGCCGACGTCAAGGAAGCCGCCCGCGCCTTCACCGGCTGGCACTTCGACCGGGACAAAGACGTCTTCGTGTTCGATGCCGACCGCCATGATGACGGCGTTAAAACCTTTTTAGGCCAGACCGGGGCCTTCAACGGCGACGACATCATTGACATCGTTGTCAAGCACCCGTCCACCGCCAACTTCATCTGCGGCAAGCTGTTCAAATACTTCGTCCACGAGACGCCGACCGTCGCCGACATCGCGCCGCTCGCCAAAACCTACTTCAGCAGCGGCTATGACATCCGCGCCGTCGTCGCCGCCATCTTGAACTCACCCGCCTTCTATTCCGATGCCGCCTACCACGCCAAGATCAAAAACCCAACCGAGTACGTCGTCACCGCTCTGCGGACACTCGACGCCCCGTTCTCCGCCGCCAACAACAACCTGCTGTCTGCGACCCGCACGATGGGCCAGGAGCTGTTCAGCCCGCCCAATGTCAAGGGCTGGCCGGGCGGCAAGACGTGGATGAACACGATGACCCTGATCACCCGCGTCAACTTCGCCAGCGGCCTGACCTACGAGATGAACCGCCACGGCCTGCTCGCCCCGCGCCTGCACCGCGCCATCGCCGCCTACGGCACCGCCCCCGCCGGGCTGACCACGCCCGCCCAGCTCGTGGACGCCGTTTGGGGCCTGATGCTGCCCGGTCACGCGCCCAGCGCCGCGACGCGCGACGCCCTCGTCAACTTCACCCGCGACGGCGGCAGCCACGATGGCGCCGTTAACTTCGACGGCAAGGCCCCCGGCCTCGTCTCCCTTATCCTGTCCGCGCCCGAGTATCAACTGGCTTAAGAAGGCCCGCCTACCCCGTAGGGGCGAACCTTGTGTTCGCCCTCCTTCCGCGGAGAACAAACCATGTCCATTTATGATCCGACCACGCGCCGCCGGTTCCTGCAAAACGGCCTGACCTTCGTCGGGCTTGGCCTTGCCATGCCCACCTTCCTGATGCGCGCCGCTCAGGCCCAAGCCGCCGACCCCCTGGCCGCGCCTCTGCCAGCCATCCCTGCTGGCAAAATATTAGTCGTCATCGAGATGTCCGGCGGCAACGACGGTCTCAATACCGCCATCCCTTACACCGACCTGGGCTATGCCAAAGCGCGGCCCACCATTGGCATCGCCGGCGGGGATGTCGTCAAGATCGGCCCGACCGTCGGCTTGCACCCGAACATGCGGGCCTTGAAGCCCCTCTACGACAAGGGCCAGCTCGCCGTCATCACGGGCGTCGGCTACCCCAACCCGAACCGCAGCCACTTCCAGTCCATGGACGTCTGGCAGACCGGCAACCCCACCGTGGACGTCCGCGAGCGCACCGGCTGGCTTGCCCGCTACTTCGACAAGGACGGCCACTTTGGCGGCAACCCCCTGTCCGGCATCACCCTCGGCTCCGCCCTGCCGCTCGCCATGTTCTCCGACAGCGTCCCCGCCTCGGTCATCGGCGGCGGCCAGGACTTCGGGTTCCAAAGCCAGGCCCCCGACAAGCAGCAGCAGATGGAAGCCCTGCGCGCCCTCT
>JANOOM010000286.1:0-3138 GCA_031421335.1 Armatimonadota bacterium | reverse complement strand
AAAAAAAGTAGGCAGCACGAGGCAGGGGGCGGCAAGGGGGACGCGGGCGGCAAGGGGGACGCGGGCGGCAAGGGGGACGCGGGCGGCAAGGGGGACGCGATGAATCGCGCCCCTACAGGAGAGGTCCACGCCTGGACAGTCCCCTGCCCTCTCTCGGGCGGGCAAGTGGGTCATGCTCCACTCGGCGACGGCGGGCATCTTTTCCGACGCCCAGATCGCCGGCTGGCGTAAGGTCGCGGACGCCGTCCACGCCCGCGGCGACCACATCTTCCTTCAGCTCTGGCACGTCGGGCGCGTCACCCTCCAGGCCGTGCTACCAGGCCATGCGCTGCCGGTCGGGCCGGCGGCGATCCAGCCCGCCGGCAAGACTTTCGCGGGCGATGACTTCATGACTCCACGCATCCTAGACCTGTCCGAGATCCCCGGCATCGTGCAGCAGTATGTCGGCGGTGGGGACGCGAAAGGCTACGCCGACTATCCGGCCCTGGCGTAGCAGGCCAAGGTGGGTATATCCTTAACGACGGACACACGACTCTTGAAAGGTCTTCTGGTATGAAAATCGCTTATCTGATCGCCCGCAACCTGCTCGGCCTGATATTCCTGGTCTTTGGGCTGAACGGGTTCTTCCACTTCCTGCCTCAGCCGCCACCCCCGCCCGAAGGCATGAAGTTCCTTTCGGCCCTGGGCGCCTCGCACTTCATGGTGCCGGTGTTTCTGCTCCAAACTCTCGGCGGCACACTACTGCTCGCCAATAGGTTCGTCCCGATCGCGCTGGTCCTGCTCGGACCAGTAGTCGTGAGCATCCTATTGTACCACAGCCTGCTGGACCCGAAGGGCATCCCGCCCGGCTTGGTGGTGCTGATCCTCTGGGGCATCGTCTTCTACGGGGTGCGGTCGGCCTTCGCGGGCGTCTTCGCCATGCAGACCCCCGGCCCGGAAGCGGGGCGGGCGGGGAACTTCATTGCAGTTCGGGATTGACAGTTTCGCGGCAGCCCTCTTCGATGAAGGGGCAGGGACACAGGCCGGTGGGATGTTCAATCCAGCCACCTACGAGGGCCTGCCAAAGAACAAAAAGGCCATCGTCGTGGCCGCGTGGGGCGGGGGCGGGTACGGGCCGGGTGAGGCACGCGAAACTTACAGCGTCCGGGACCCGACTGTCAAGAACGTCCTCGGCCTCATGGGGACACGGGGCTGAAAGTTTTAGTGGGGTAAGGTTTTAGTGGGGTGCCCCCCGTGCTTTAGCCTTGCAAATCCCCGCCTTTTACTCCGCTACGGAGCGCAGCGACCAGGAGGCGCGGGCAGAAGAAATCAGTGGATGGCGTACACGTCGGCATGTCTTGTCATTTGGCCGTTGTAGATGTCTATCTCGACGTAGTGGTGCTTGACCTCCGTCCAGCCGTCAAAAAAACGCTTGGGACAACCTCCATACGACCGCGCCGGTGGAGGACAGGCCGATTTGTGTCCGGTACAGCGCGACGCCTTGAGCGAGGTCCCTGAACGCGAAGTGTTGACGCGGTGCATCTTGGCGATGTCCACGATCTGTCCGCTTTCGAGTCTCAACTTCAGGAAGAAACCCTCCCCCAAGCAGTTTATGAGACGATCGAACAGCCTTTTCCTGACCGAACTCGGGATCTGGGCGAGCGAGAAGACTTCCGTCACTTGGTAGGGGCTGAGATCGTCATAGCCGCCCTCAAGGTTGGTGGCCCTACCTATGGCGGTGCGAAGTTTCGCGTCCACAGTGACGGCTCCGTTTCGAGAAACAGCGGCCCTTAAGTCGGCGACTTCTTCCAGTCGCGCCAGTCGCGCTCCGTCACTTCGGCCATCACCTCAGCCGCTTCCGCGAGCCAGCCGGTGGGACGGGCTTTGAGGTCCTTCAAGACGCTCTTGGCGGCGCCCGCGCTGCCCAGATGGATATTTGCCGTCTCCCACCCCATCGCGCGCAGGAGGCGCAGCTCGTTCTGCTCGGTGCCCAGGCCCTCCAAGGGGACGCGGGTGCAGTCGGGGGCCAGCCGGCGCAGTATCCACTGGCCGCGCGTCTCGACGAACGGGTCGCGGCAGCGGACGGCTTGGGTGAGGAGTGTCTGGTAGAGGATCTCCAACGGCCCCTGATGACTTTCGGCCCAGAGCCAGGCGGAGGGGACGAGGGCCTTGGCCTCGCGGGCGACCCGGCCGCCGGACTGTTCGGCTAGGCCGACGAAGCGCATGTGGCCCAAACTCCCCAGTCCGGCCCGGCGTCGGGCGACCCGGTACTCAGGACGCGGGCGGGGCAGGAGGTGTTCCAGGCCCTCGCGGGCACTCACTGGGACGTCAGCGCCCACGCCGGGCAGGGCGTCCATCTTCTTCCAGAACTGCACGGGGTCGCCGAGGTGCTGCATGGCGACGGTCCGCAGCCAGGCATGATCCTCGGCCAGCACGAACGGCTTGCCGCCCGCTTTCAGGCCGGCCAAGTAGCCGTCCAGGATGGCGCCCGAAGCGGCCTCAGCCCGGCAGCGGAGACCGTCGGCGAGGTGGGCGGAGGCGGCCAGCCGGACGAGGTCAACGGTGTAGGGCATTTCGTGGGCCTCATCGAAGTCGTTGATGCCCCAGACGAGCCGGCCTTCGGCGTCGCGCCATGTCCCGAAGTTCTCGATGTGCAGGTCACCGACGGCGAGCACAGTAGGCGCCTTGATGAGTCCGGGGCAGGTCTTGGGGAAAAGCTGTGCCCAGCGGTAGAAGGTGGAGCGGAGGAAGGGGAAGGCGCCTGCGGCCATCTGCTCATGTTTGAAGGCGAGGTCGGCGGGCACGAGGGTGGTGCGATCGGCGAGCCAGGATTCGTAGATCTGGGTGGCTTTTTTGATGTTCACGGGGGGAGTATACCAGAACCCACCCCGTCGCTGTCGCGCCGACCCTCCCGAAGCGGGAGGGTGGACGGGGTGGGTGGTCGGGGGGGTGAGGGATGATTGGGAGCAGGCGGGTTAAGGGCGGCCTCAGAAGGGCCGTCGCCGTACTTACTAGGAAGCCGTCACTCTCCTCGAAGACACTGAAGCCGTCACTCTCCTCGAAGATACTGAAGTCCCCCTTAACCCACCCCCCCCCCACGCAACCCCCCAAACCACCCGCCCCCCCACCCCCGCCACCCACCCCCGGCGGGTGGGGCGG
>JANOOM010000285.1:0-11574 GCA_031421335.1 Armatimonadota bacterium | reverse complement strand
CGGGTGTTTGGACGGGTGTTTGGACGAGTGAATGAATTCACTCGCTCCGCGTCAGACCTGTCCAGGGGACAGAAGACAAACACCGACGGCCAGAATCGCAAGGCGCGGCTCTTACCGATCTGCTCCCAAAACCTACTCCCTTGTCCCTTGGACAACTCCGAACGGAGCGAGTGAATTCATTCACTCGTCCAAACACACGTCCGCACACTCGTCCATCTGTCACGGCCGCCGCGTAACATCAGTTAGTGACATTTCTGAAGGGGGACGGGGCGAACGACTCCGCCAAAGCTCAGGCCGACCAAATGATCAGGTTCGAGATGTTCCCGGAACTCAACGCCCTGACCGATGAAGACTTCAAAGCCGCCGAGTTCCACAGTGACTCGGACGGTGGGCCGGAATGGTCATGAAGCACATTATTGATGCACACCCTCTGCTCTGGTTCCTCGCTGGCAGCCCGCGTCTTGGCGCCCACTCGGGGGCCGTGATGCGGGACCCAGCCAGTGGGCTGGTCCTTCCTGCCACGGCTTATGCGGAAGCCTGCTGGATCGCCGAACATGGCAAAGTCCCGCCTCTGACTGCACAAAAGATACGCGACGCTATTAACTTCGATGCTGGATCTGGCCGTCATCAACGAGACGCACGACCGGCAGATCATGGCGACCGCGCTTGTGCTGATGGACGCGGGGGAGACCGTCGTCCTGCTGACGCGCGACGCGAACATGACTGCCTCCGGCCTCGTCCCGATCCTCTGGTAAGAGCGTAGGTGAATGTTTGGCGTTGTCCTAGTCTGTGGTAGGTTTTGCTAAACCCGCCCCCAAGCAGGCGCAGGAACAGGAGCAGAAGACATGGCACAGACACCCGGCGGAGCGCACTCGGACGCCGCACAGATGACGGGCGCAGAGACGGTGGAAAATATCAGCGAGGAAGCGCGGGAGCGCGCCCAGGAGGAGTTCGCGGGGATAGCGCCCGGCCCCACCGACCCGCTGCACTTCGGGCCGGACGACCTGACGACTCAGCTCAGTGAAGACCCGATTTCGGAGGTCAACCCATTCCAGGAGAGCCGGCCTTGATGTGGAAAAGGGGCGCGGCATTGGCCGCGCCCCATCGCTGGTGGCTACACGGCCACAGGAAGGTCTTCTGGAAAGACCAGTGACAACAAGACTCCTAGATCGTCCTTCTCCTCCAGCATCCCCTCCACCTCCGCCAGCGCTTCAACGTAAAGCAACGGCACTTCTGAATGTGCAAGCAGATGCGGAAGAAGGATTCTGGATACCAGCAACCGGCTATAAGTGACTTGACAGCAGTGAGGACAGATTTGAAGTCGTCCCAATTGTTCAGAAGTCGGCAGAGCGCGCCCATCAATGACACCCAGTTGTTGTCTTGGGGTGGCAACCGGACTGGTCACTCGTGTTAATCAGAATCACGCGGACGGTACAAGTAATACGTCTACTTGCTCTTTCTCCCTCATCTCGTTCTCGATGTTGGTCAATTCTTCGTAGCAGCGGTAGGTCTTCGGTAACTGATGGTCACGACTCACCAGCACATACCACCAGTCGCTGTCCTTGCGGATGTCTTGCTCCAAGACCTAAATGGTGTTGCCCGTCGGCTGATGGCTTTGCAGGTAGCTTCGCACCAACTGACCGATCTGCTGTTCACTCATAATGGTATGTAGCGCACTTGCCCCTCTAGTTCGCCATCCAAACTGAGTTCCGCGACCAGCAACACCTCCTCGATGGCTTGGCCGATTGCCAGGCTCCACCGGACTTCCACCACGCCGGGCACCGGCATTCCCTCTCGGACGCGGTCACAGGCAAAATGCGTGATGGTGGTGACATCGTGCGTCAGAAGCACCCGCCCCATCTGCGCCGCCTGTTCCAGTAGTGCAGGGTCATCCACGCCTCGCAGTCCGATTTCCTGCATGCGGAGAATGTCAATTTCAGGCCGCCTCCGCCGAAGCCCACGCACGATGTCTCCGTTGAAGTTTTCATCTGCCAGGAAAGTGAGCATCAGGATTGGCTCTGGGCATCACGGCGGGCCAGAAGACGCGTGCGAAAGGCGTCCGGCGGGAAACGCAGATCATTCTCCCGGCGTACCTCCTCCGCCTCCTGGCGGCGGCGGCCTAAATACGCCTGCACCTCCTCACGGTGGCGCAGATAGTAGCTGAGGACGGCATGAACATCCGCCAAAGCCAGCGCGTCGTAGCGCTGCGCGATCTCCTCTGCGGTGGCACCGTTATCCCAGGCACCGACAACCGTGTCCAGTGTAACGCGCGTTCCGCCGATGCGAACAGTCCCCGTCTGATCCTGCTGCAAAGGCGGCGGCTCCGAAATGAATGTTTCCAAGATTGCCATTCTGTTCCCCCGAGGATTATACCCCTTCCCTGCTGCGCTGCATCAGGTCGGCGATGTCGCCCCGGCGCTTGGCCTCGTAGCCCTTGAGGGGCTGGAGGTGGGTGTGGATGGCGTCCAGGAAGTCGCTCGGGAAGGGGAAAAAGGCATCTTCCACCTCGTCGGGCGGCGTGATCCAGTTGCGGGCACCGACGATGACCGGCGGGGCGTCGAGGTAGTTGAAAGCGAACTGGGTGATCTTGGCGGCCATGGTCTGCAAGACCGAGCCGCGCTCGCAGGCGTCGGAAGCGAGGAGGATCTTGCCGGTCTTCTTGACGCTGGCGACCACCTTCTCGTAGTCGAACGGGACGATGGAGCGGGCGTCAATCACCTCGCAGGATAGGCCGTAGTCGGCCTCCAACGTCTTGGCGGCCTCTAGGGCGCGGTACAAGGTCGCGCCGACGGTGAGGATGGTCAGGTCGCTGCCGACGCGCTTGATATCCGGCTCGCCCAGGGGGATCTCGTAAGGCTCGGCGGGGACGCCCTCGATCCCGTGGAACAGCTCCGTCTGGTCGTAGACGCGCTGGCTCTCGAAGAAGACGACGGGGTCAGTGCCGGCAAGGGCGGTCTGCATCAGGCCCTTGGCGTCGTAGGGGGTGACCGGGAAGACGACCTTGAGGCCGGGGATGTGGGCGCACAGGGCGGTCCAGTCCTGCGAGTGCTGGGCGCCGTACTTAGAGCCGACCGAGACGCGCAGGACGACCGGCATTTGCAGCAGGCCGCCGCTCATGGACTGCCACTTGGACAACTGGTTGAAGACCTCGTCGCCGGCCCGGCCCAAGAAGTCGCAGTACATCAGCTCGACCAGCGCCCGCCCGCCTTCCAGGGCGTAGCCAACGGCTGTGCCGACGATGGCGGCCTCCGAGATGGGGCTGTTGAATAGGCGGTGGTAGGGCAGTGCCTCGGTCAAGCCCTGATACACAGCGAACGCGCCGCCCCAGTCGCGGTTCTCCTCGCCGTAGGCAATTAAGGTGGGGTCAGCGTAGAAGCGGTCCAGAACGGCCTCAAAGAGTGCGTCCCGGAGGCCGATGCACTTGCCCTTGGGCAGCAGCTCGCCATCCGCACCCACGCCTGACCGGGAGCGCCCGGCCAGCCGCTTAACGCGCGGATTGTCTTCTTTGGTGATCAGTGTCTCGGGTATCCGGCCGGCGTCGTAGGACTCGACTTTGCCATTGGAGAACATGGTCGTCTCCAGTAGGCTGCCCGGCGCATAGAGATCGGCGCGCGGCGAGACGCTGAGATCTATCGCCTTCTTGTAGGCGCGCATAATGGCCGCGTCTATCTTCGCGTGGGTGCTCTCCAGGCTCCCAGGCGTCGCCAGGCCGTTCTGCAACAGCTCCTCGCCATAGGTCAGCAGAGAGTCCACCTGGCGCCATTCCTCGATCTCGGACTTTTCCCGGTACGAAGATGCATCCGAGGGCGAGTGGCCGCTGAAGCGGTAAGTGATGGTGTCCAGCAGGACGGGGCCATCGCCTTTTTCCAGCAGCTCTTTTTTGCGTGCGATGGCATCAATGACGGCCAGCGGATTGTAGCCGTCCACGCGCTCGGCGTGCATTTGGTCGGGGGTCAGGCCCGCGCCCATGCGGACGAGGGTGCCGAAGCCCATGGTCTCGCCGACGGGCTGGCCGCCCATGCCGTAGAAGTTATTGACGAAGTTGACGATCAGCGGCAGCCCGCCGCCCAGCGCCTGGTCCCACAGCGTCTTGAACTGGTCCATGGTGGCGAAGCACAGCGCCTCCCAAGTGGGGCCGCACCCCGCTGCGGCGTCGCCGATGTTACAGATGACCAGGCCCGGCTTGCGGTTGACGCGCTTGTACAAGGCCGCGCCGACGGAGATGTCCGCCGAGCCGCCGACGATGGCGTTGTTCGGGTAGACGCCGAAGGGCGTGAAGAAGGCGTGCATGGAGCCGCCCATGCCACGGTTGAAGCCGGTCTCGCGCCCGAAGATCTCGGCCAGCGTGCCGTATAGCAGGAAGTCCACGGCGAGGTCTTTGACCGACCCGTCGGCATCGCCCTCCACGACCTTGAGAATGGCCCCATCCCAGAACGTCCGCATGATGTGGAGAAGGGCGTCGTCGCCCAGCTTCTCGATGGCCGACAAACCTTTCGCCAGGATATCCCCGTGCGACCGGTGCGACCCGAAGATGTGATCGTTTGCGCCTAATAAGTACGCCTGCCCGACGGCCGCCGCCTCCTGCCCGATGCTGAGATGGGCAGGGCCGCGGTGGTTGTACTCGATGCCCTCGAACTTGTTGGTCGTCTTGACTTCTTGCAGCATGGACTCGAAGGCCCGAATGACCGCCATATCCCGGTGTATCCGCACCAGATCTTCGGAGGCGAACCGGTCCAGCTCATCCGCCATGGTCCTGCTGTATTGGTTAGCAGGGATTGGCTTGAACTCGACCATATGGGACTTGCGGACTTCGTCAGGACGTATCATCAGTGATTTGGGCATGGTTTTGTTTCCTTGGTGGTTATGTCGGATGTAGCCGCTGTCCTATGGAGATGATGGCCTCGCCAAGCATGTTGGCTTCATTTTCCGGCAACTGCTGGCCGCACTGTGAGCGAATCAGCCGCAACGCTTCATAAAGCTTATGGGCTATGGAATTGAGCGCGTTGTCGGTGCGCCGACACATTAGTCGTTTGAGACGCCGTTTGCATCATGGGAGACCGCAGGAACGGTGGTATGCCCCAGAAGGCAGCAACGCGCCCAATTCCATAGCCGCGGCATCTTAGTTTCCAAATCCTCGCGCTGGGTGGCGCGGGAAGTGACCTCGAAAACGACATCGGGCAGCAGACCGTCTTCCTTCCAGGCCATGTACGAATCACGCAGGGGCATCTCAGCCCCGAAAACGACGTATGTGTCCGGGGAGATGCGGGACTTGGGCTTGCCCTCTTCCCAGAACACGAAGCTGTTGCCGGAGATATATACGTCCGGCTGACCGGAGAAGTGAGACTTTAGGGCAGCGATCAGGTATGCCATCAGTTCGCGGTGTTTGTCGGTTTCGCCCAGAGGTCTCCCATCCCTGGTTGGGTAGACGGCGACTCCCGGAGTCGCCGGTGTGAGCGTTGCGGTCCCCATGAGAATCCCCCCTCGTGTGTCAGATGATCTTAGTATACCGATAAAGCTACGCTCACGCGTCCATCGGCTGCCACTTCAAATCGTGCGGGCCAACATAGACGGAGTCGGGGCGGATGATACGGTTGCCGTCGAGCTGCTCGATCATGTGGGCGGTCCAGCCCGCCGTGCGGCCCACGGCGAAGATGGGGGTGAACAGGGCGGACGGAACGCCGACGGCGTGTAATATCAGGGCCGCGTACAGCTCGACGTTAGCGTACAGGTCGCGGCCTGGCTTGAGTTCGGCAAGCACGTTGATCGTTGTCTGTTCGACCGACTTGGTGAGGTTCAGCAGCTCATAATCGCCGGTCAGGGCGGCCATCTTCTCGGCGGCTTGGGACAGAATGGCGGCACGCGGGTCGCGGACCTTGTAGATGCGATGGCCAAAGCCCATGATGCGCCGGCCCGCCGCCATCTCGGCGCGGATGAAGGCGTCGGTCTTGTCGGGCGAGCCGATTTCTTCCAGCATGTCCAGGACGGGGCCGGGGACGCCGCCGTGCTTGGGGCCTTTGAGGGCGCCGACGGCGGCGGTCAGGGCCGAGACCATGTCGGAGTCGGTGGAGATGGCGACGCGGGCGCAGAAGGTGGAGACGTTCAGGCCGTGCTCGGAGACGGCCACCATGTAGGCGTTCAGGCCGTCCACGCGGGCCTGGTCCGGCTCGACGCCTTCCAGCATGTAGAGGAAGCCTTCGGCCAAGCCGTGTTCCGGCTTGGGTGAGACGATCTCCTGCCCCGACCGCAGACGCCAGGTGTGGGCGACGAGGGCGGGCATCTGCGCTTGTAGCCGGGCGGCACGGCGCTTGGCCCCGTCGAGATCCAGGCTGTCAACGTCCGGGTCGCCGATGGACAGCATAGCTGCGCCCATGCGGAGGACGTGCATCCCTTCGGCGTGGGGGGCAAGTTCGCGGAGCGCGGCGAGGACGGGGGCGGGAAGGGACCTAGCCCGGCTCATCTCGGCTTTGAGGTCATCGTACTCGGCGTGGGTGGGCAGGCTGCCGTTCCACAGCAGATACGCGACTTCTTCAAACGTGACGTGGCCGGACAGTTCGCCAATGTCATAGCCGCGCAGGGTCAGTTTGCCGTTCTGGCCGTCCACTTCGGCGATCTGCGTTGCGGCGGCGGTGATGCCTTCCAGGCCCTTCGAGATAACGGGTTCCGTAGCCATGATGATCTCCTTCTGAGTTCCTATCCTAATCTAAACGCTCGGCGGGGTAGTCGCGCCCGCGCAGGGCGGCGATGATGCGGTCCTGGTGCGCGCGGTCACGCACTTCAACCAACAGCTCAACGCCGGTCACGCCCAGGCCGATCTGGGAAGAAAGGCGGTTGTGGTTGACCGTGATGATGTTGCCGCGCTCGCCCGCGACGATTTCTAGCAGGCCGGCCAGCCCGCCGGGGCGGTCGTCGCAGGCCGTCAAGAGGCGCAAATAGCGGTCGGCGCGCAGCATCTCGCGCTGGATCAGGTCGGCGAGTGCCAGAGCGTCAATGTTGCCGCCGCACAGGATGACGGCCGTTTTGCCACGCGCCTGGGTCCGGCCCGATAGCAGAGCGGCCAGGCCGGCCGCGCCGCTCGGCTCGACGACCATCTTGGCCCGCTCCAGCAGCAGCAAGATGGCGGCGGAGACGGCGCCGTCGGACACGGTCACTACGTCGTCGGCGTACTTCTGGATGTACCCGAAAGTGCGCGGTGAGGGCGACTTGATGGCGATGCCGTCGCAGATGGTCCGCAGGGGCGCGCGCCGGGGCGTCAGACGGCCCGCCCGGAACGACAGCGCTGCGGCATCGGCGCCCTCGGCCTGAACGCCGACGATGCGGATGTTCGGCTTCGACTCTTTGAGTGCGGTCGCCATGCCTGCGAACAAGCCGCCGCCGCCGATGGGGATGAGGACGGTCTCGACGTCGGGCAGGTCCTGGAGCAATTCCAGGCCCAGGGTCCCCTGCCCCATGATAATGCCATCGTCGTCGTAGGGCGAAACGAAGACGGCGCTCGTTTCGGCGACGAAGGCCGCGCAGGCGACGGCGGCCTCGTCGAAGGTCCGGCCATCCAGCACGACGCGCGCCCCGTAGCCCTCGGTCGCCTTGATCTTGGCGATGCTGGCGTTTTCGGCCATGAAGATGGTGGCCGGGACGCCGAGCAGGCTCGCGGCCAGCGCGATTCCCTGGGCGTGGTTGCCGGCACTGACGGCGGCCACGCCGCGCATGCGTTCCTCGTCGGCCAGCAGCGACAAGCGGTGGTAGGCGCCCCGGATCTTGAAGGAGCCGGTGCGCTGCAAGTTCTCACACTTGAGCGCGAGGTCCACGCCGCCCGCCCGGCGCGAGACGCTGGCGCTGGTCGCGAGGGGCGTGTGGTGGACGACGGTCCGCACGGCGGGCCAGGCGGCCTGGATGTCGGCGAGCGTCACGCGCGGCGACTGGGCGGTGTCCTCTTCTGGCATGGTCTTTGGCACCGCTAGGGGGAGAAGTCAGGGGCCGCTTCAAGCGCGGCGGCAGCTTCGGCATACAGGTCTTGGTCGGGCTGCCCGGTGATCACGCGGAAGAGGTCCCGGATCTGCGTCCGGCCCTGGGTCAGAAAGAAGTCGCCTGCACCAGGCGCCCTGGCGCCGACGGCGAAGATTCCAGGCTCTTCGGGGTGCAGGACGCGCTCATAAGTGGGGGCATCGGGCCGGTAGCCGACGGCAGCGACGACCGAGTCAACGGAAAGCCGCTGCGTCTCGTGATTGACTTGAAGGGTGACGTGAAATTTGTTGTTGGCGAGCGAGTGCTGGACGGCCTCCACCTGCGTGACCGGGCTGTACTGGAGTCTGGGGTGGCCGTTCTTGATCAGCAGGTTGACCTTCTTCATCAGCGTATCCCGGCGCGTCAGTGGGTCATGGGGGACGAGGGGCAGAGGCATCTCGGCGCGCGACTTGGTGGCCCAGAGGACCGACCCGAACGGCTCCATACTCGCCACTTCAAGCAGATCCACGAGTGAAGTGGCGGCCGAAGGGCCGTCGCCGACCAGCAGTGTTTTCTTGCCCAGGAAGTGGATGCGGTCCCGGCCTTTGACGTCGGGGACCGAGTGAAACATCGAGTGGAAGCCGCCAAGCTCGCCCAAAGCGGGAAGGCCCCCCGCGCCTACCCAGCGCGGTGAGTGCGTGATGCCGGTGGCATCTATGACATAGTCGGCAGTATACACGCGCTCCTCACGGGGGCTTCTGGTAAGAAGGCGGAAGCGGCGCCCAGCACGCTTCTGGGGGTCGTCCGCGTGCTCGTCGGGGAACATAAAGGAGCGGCCAATGGCCGCCACGCGCGTTTCGAGCAGGACGGATTCGCCGAGCAGAAAGGCCAGCGGCTCCAGATACAGGGCGAAGAACTCGCCGCCGGAGGGATAGAGCCGGCTCGGCGGGAACTTCCGCACCGCGACCTGCTGCTTGCGGACGGCCTCCCGCAAGAGCTTTTCGCCCAGCGGGCTGCGGTTGTCGGCCCAGGCCGTGAACATGCTGACATGCGCCCAGGCGCGCACGTCGGGCGCGATCTCGGCCTCGCGCTCGAACAGCCAGACGGAGTGGCCGAGCTGTTTGGCGTAGAGCGCGGCTTCCAGACCCAGAGGCCCACCGCCGAGGACGGCCGTTCGGGGCGGGTCTTCCAGCCGCTGGCGGCGGTGCGCGGGCAGTTTGGGGGCTACCGATTCGGTCGGAGCGGGGTCGGGTGCAGAGTCGCGGGGAGTAGACATTGAACTTATTTTACCCTACGCGGGCAGCCTTTTGGCTTGACTTTGGGGGCGCAAAACGCCTATAATTTCAAGTCGCCGCGCTTGCCTGGGCAGGACGGCGGATTGAGGAGAGTTATTTGCACTATGCAGCAGCAGCCCGCGTCGCGGCGGCACTGGGATTAGGAGCGCTCGGAATGGGGGCCGTGGCGGTGGGTCCAGCCCTCACCGCCCCCAAGACGAACTTTCACGCGCGCGTGGGCGCCAGGGTCTGGGCCACGCGGCACGGGCAGGTCGTGCGCTTGACGATTAACGGCCTGCCGCTAGCGACTCTGCGGAACGCATCGGGCGGCCTGACGCCCGGCCAGCGGGCACTCGTGATCAAGGATCGCTTGACCGGACTGGTCGACGCGGGCCTGACGCCCGCCCAGATCGCCCTGGTCCCCCTGGGCCGCGAGGGGTGGGAGATCCGTGGGCAGGGGGCGCGTATCATCCTCGTCGGCGCCCGCGACGCGGCGGCCTCGGGGCAGTCCGTCCGGCACCTCGCGCATCAGTGGGCGAGCACACTCAAGCTCCGGCTGGCCGACCCCGCTTTGTTTCTGGCGCAGCGCCAGATCGTGCTGCCATTGGGCACGACGCGCGCCCTGACGATCGGCGGCGCGGCCGATTCGGCGGACGTGACGCTGGCCGGGGGCGACAGTCTGGTCAGCCCCGCCGCTTACGACGCGCGCACGCGCCGCCTCACCCTGCGCGGCGCGCAGCCGGGCGAGGCCCGGCTGCTGATTCAGGCGGACGGCGCCTCCCTACCGCTGACCGTCTCGGTACGCCGGTACGCCGCCGCCGTGCAGGCGCATGTGACTGTCCGGGTCACCGGCCGGCCCTCCGCGCCCGCGGCCCTGGTCCAGACGGCTTTGTTCCTGGGTCTGAAGCAGGCCCTCACCGCCGCCGACGGCGCGCAGGTGCGCCTGCTTCAGACCCCACGCCCAGCGGGCAGCCTGCGCCCCGGCGCCTCGATCACGCGCCGCCTGACGCTGCGGGTGGCCGGCCCAGACCTGCTGCCAGTTGAGGCCACGCCGCTGGTCACGGTCGTCAACCAGCCGCTGACGCCCGCGCGGGCGGGGGCGATGTTCTACTCCAACAACCCGGAGCAGGTCAAGCAGACCCAGACTCTGTTCACCGGCCCCCTGTCTCCCTTTCAAGCGGTCCGCTTAGATTACCACCACCAGAACGAGACGGGAATGCCTCTGGTCTTCCACGCCGACCTGGTGAACGTCTCCGACAAGAGCGCCTCGGTGCATGTCATGGAGGGCGTCGCGGACCCCGAAGTGGACACGGTGCAGATCGGGCGGCGGGCGGGGGCGCTCTTCCTCCAGGCCCTGGACAGCGGCACGGGCGTCGTCGTGGACGTCCCGGCCCACGCCCGCGTCCCGCTCCTGGTGCAGCGCTTCGCGCCGCTCTTGACCGTGAGCGGCATCGTCCAGCTCCAACAGATCAGCGGCCTGGACCGAGCTTTAAGCCTGAGCGTGGTGGCGGACGAGGACCGGCAGGCTTTGGTGTCGTCGGCGAGCCACATCGCGGCCACGGTGGGCGGGACGGATGGGGCGGACGCGCGCTTGGTCTCGGCCCCGGCCGCCCCGCTCGCTGCAGGGGCAGCGCGCGAGACATCGCCCTATGTCTTTGGGGCGCCGCGCGTCCTGCTGGGCGGCACCTACGCGGCGGGCGGCAAGTGGGCGTACCTGCGGCTGGGCAATGCCGAGTCGCTTAAGAATGCGGCGGGGACGCAGACGCTTTGGGGGAACTACGGCGTCAGCTACTTCGTTACCCTGCACCTCTCGAACCCGACGCCGAAGGCGCAGACGGTCGGACTGTTCTTCGCCCCCGAGGCGGGCCTGGCGGCGGGCGTCTTCCAGGTCTCAGGCGAACCCCTGCTCCAGTTCGATCCCCTGCCGCCGCCCGCCGAGAGGGAGCTGACGCGGGTCCGGCTGGGCGCGGGCGAGGCGCGGACCGTGCGTGTGCGGACGATTCTCTTGAACGGCTCGGCGTACCCGGCCTCACTCGTCGTCCACGCGCTGTGAGCCGGGCAGGTCAGGGAAAGGAGCAAGCGATGGCGACACAGGCAAAACCGGCTTCCCTCCGCCCGGCGGCACGGCACGAGGATGCGCGCGCCCCTGCCCTGTCGCGCGCACTTTGGTCGCTGTGGCTGCCGACTGTTCTTCTTTTCTTCGGCACTTTCCTCGTCTACTGGGCAACGCGCACGCAGGCGAACACTTTCGATGCGGTCTCCTACGCAAACCAGATCGCTCACCTGTATCCGCGCACCGGCGACCCGCGCTGGCTGTTCCACCCACACCACCTGTTTTTCAACGCTTTCGGCTACCTAGCGT
>JANOOM010000284.1:0-2120 GCA_031421335.1 Armatimonadota bacterium | reverse complement strand
ACTTCATGGAAGAGACCCCGACGACGCTGGCCGAGGGCGACGAGCTGCGCCTGCTGCGCGCTCTGCTGCGCGCCTCCGACTACGGCGTCCTGCTGTCCGATTCGGACCGGCGTGACCGCGTCGGCAACAAGAGGTTCTGCGAGCTATTCGGCCTGGACAGCCTGGACACGCTGCTGTCACAGCCCGACTATGTCCGCCGCCAGCTCGTCCCACGCCTCAAGGACCCTATCGGCTTCGTGCAGACCCTGGACGACATCTACGCCGACCCCACACGCGTGGTCGAGGACGAGGTGGAGCTGATCGCGCCCCGCCCGCTCCTGCTGCGCCGTTACACCGCCCCCGTGTTCGACGATCGGGGGGCCGTCATCGGGCGGCTCTGGACCTTCCTGGACATCACCCGGTCGCGCGCCATGGAGGGCAAGATCCGCGCTCAGGCAGCGCAGCTCAAGGAGCAGTCCCGCCAGCTCGCCGCCGCCCTCAAGGTCGTCACCGGCCGCCTGGACCGAGTCGAAAACACGCTCTCCTTGACCCAGCGGCAGCTCTTCGAGACCGAGAAGCTGTCCGCCGTTGGCCTGCTGGCCGCCTCCGTTGCTCACGATATCCGCAACGTGCTGACGCCGCTCACCATCGAAATAACGCTGGCCGATCAGGACGACGCGGCCGCCCGCGCCGAGTCGCTGGAAGCCATGAAGCGGCAGGTGGACGCGCTGGCCCTCTTGACCCACCGCCTGCTCGCCCTGGCCCGCCCCAACAGCGTCGAGCGGGAGTGGACCGACCTTTCCTCTCTGGCCGCGCGCATCACGCATCTCCTCCGCTCCCAGGCCGTCCTGGAGAACGTCCAGATCCGCGTGGCCGTTTCCCCCACCCTGCCGCCCGTCGAGGCCGACGCCCTCCAGATAGACCAAGTGCTGGTCAACCTCGTCTTGAACGCCATCCAGGCCATGCGTGCTACAAACGGCGGGACGCTGACCCTGGCCCTGGACGGACACCAGGGCGGGGTGCGCGTCCGCGTTTCTGACACTGGGCCGGGAATCCCGCACGCCCACCGGCGCCGCTTGTTCGACCCGTTCTTTACGACCCGGCCCGACGGGGCGGGCCTGGGGCTGTTCTCCTGCCGGCGCATCATTCATGCCCACGGCGGCACCATCGCCGTGCGCGCCCGGCCCAGCGGTGGGACACAGTTCACGGTCTGGCTGCCCTGCGGCCACGCGCCCGAAGGAGGCCCGCCATCGCCGGAAAGATCCTGATCGTCGAAGACGACCGCGCCATCATCCAGTCGCTGCTGCGCCTGCTGTCCCGCGACGGCTACTTCGCTTACGCCGTCCCCACCGGCGAGGAGGCCGCCGCCCACCTGCGCGCGGACCCCGCCTACGACCTGGCCCTGCTGGACGTCGCCCTGCCCGGAATGGACGGCTTTTCCTGCTGCCGCGCCCTGCGTGAGCAGGGCTGGCGGCGTCCCATCCTGATGCTGACCGGGCGCGGTGCGGGCGCCGACAAGATCGCCGGGCTGGCTTCGGGGGCGGACGACTACATCACCAAGCCGTTCGACCCTGGCGAGCTGCTGGCCCGCGTCGCTGCCCACCTACGCCGGACGCGCGAGTACGGCGCCCCCGAGGAGGACGCCCACGAGATCGTTCTCGGGCCGGGCCTGACCCTGGACCTGCGTATCCGAGACGCCCTCGTACATGGCGAGCTGGCCCACTTGACCGACCGTGAGTACGAAGTCTTTCTGCTGCTGGCCCGGCAGAAGGGCACCGCGCTCGATAAGCTCTGGCTCTTCCAGCAGGTCTGGGGCAACGCGCCCAAGGAGGGCATCAAAGCTTTAGCCGTCTACATCCGCCGCCTCCGCCAGAAGATCGAAGAGGACGAGGATCACCCCCGCTACATCCAGACCGTGCGCGGCTTCGGCTACAAGCTGGTGCCTGGCGAGGCTGTCTTGGCGGAAGAGGGATGAGGTAGGGCGGACACAGACGAGGCAGGGCGGACACAGACGAGGCAGGGCGGACACAGAGAGGGCGAACACAGAGAGGGCGAACACAAGGTTCGCCCCTACGGAACGGGGGAGCAGGATGCGAAGGTGGGATGCGCGGACATGTCGTAGGGGCGAACCTTGTGTTCGC
>JANOOM010000283.1:0-10956 GCA_031421335.1 Armatimonadota bacterium | reverse complement strand
CGAGTCCCAGGCCGTCACGTTCGCCGGCGACGAACACGGGGGCGATGACATAGACGCCGCCGCCGACAGCGAGGAAGGCGCCGGGGACGCCGGCGACCCCGCCCGCCGCAGCCGGTGGCAGCGCCGCCGCGCCGCCGCACGTGCCCGCCGCGATGCCGAGCGCGAGGCGAAACTCGCCGGCGGCACTTCCGAATCCGGCGAGGCCGCCGACCCGCCCCTCGACATCGCTGCCCTCCTGCCCGGCCTCCCGCCGCGCCGCACGCCCGCACCCACGTCAACGACTACTGAGGTCTTCCCCCTCGACGTGACCGAAGACGCCCAGATCGCTTTCGGAGAGCCGTCCGAACCCGCCCCTGCCGATCGCATTGCCGGCATCCTCGCCGCTGACACCGCCGCCGACGACACCCTGGACATCCCGCCCCCCGTCCAGGCCCGGCCCGGCGACTTCGATGACGACGCTGACGACTTCGACGACGATGACGACGAATAACCCGTAGGGGCGGGGCTTATCCCCGCCCTCCTTCTTTCGCCCTCGCACGACACATCACGGAAGACCCACAGACTATACTGGAGGTGCCCCACGTCAGGTATACTGAAGTCATCTAAGACGAACGGCTGAAGGCGAGTGTCGTTTTCCCCGCGAGGCCGCGCTCCGATGAAAGCACTGTCATGAAAGCACTCCTCGCCAGCCCGCGCGGCTTCTGCGCCGGCGTGGACCGCGCCATTGACGTCGTCGAAGAGGCCCTGGAGATCTTCGGCGCCCCCGTCTACGTCCGCCACGAGATCGTCCACAACGAGCACGTCGTCGAGCGCCTGCGCCGCCGGGGCGCCGTCTTCACCGACGACCTCGCCGACGTCCCCCACGGCAGCGTGCTGATCTTCTCTGCCCACGGCGTCTCCCCCGCCGTTCGCGCCGAAGCCGCGGCGCGCGGCCTGAAGGTCATTGATGCCACCTGCCCACTCGTCACCAAGATCCACTTAGAAGTCCACAAGTTCCTGAAGCGCGGCTACGGCATCTTTTACATCGGCCACAAGGGCCACGTCGAGACCGAAGGCACTTTGGGCGAAGCGCCGGGTCGCCTGCATCTCGTCACCGAAGTCTTCGAAGTCGCTGGCCTGCCCGAGCTTCCCGAAAGCAAGTTGATCTATCTGACCCAGACCACGCTCTCCATTGACGAGACCAGCGACATCGTGGCCGCCCTGCGCGCCCGCTTCCCGCGCCTCGAGGACCCGCCCACCGGTGACATCTGCTACGCCACCCAGAACCGGCAGGACGCCATCAAAGTCATCGCCCCCCGCTCCGATGTCGTCCTCGTGATTGGGTCCCTGACCTCCTCCAACACCAAGTCATTGCGCCAGGTCGCCGAGACGTTGGGGGCGCGCGCCTTCCTCATCGGGGGCCGCGAGGACATCACTGACGCCATGCTTGAGGGCGCCCGGACCGTCGGCGTCACCAGCGGTGCCAGCGCCCCTGAAGACCGCGTTCAGGGCGTCCTGGACGAGCTTTCGACGCGCGGCGTTTCTGCCGTCGAAGAAATCAAGGTGCGTAATGAGGACGTGGCGTTCACGCCCCCGCGCGAAATGAAGTTGCTGCGGATGGCGCACGCCGGAAGCTGAAGGTTTAGACACCTGTTGGGCCACCGTGGAGCGCGTCCTGACCGCGTGGGCGACCACTGCCTGCCCGCAGAAATCGGCAGGGAGAACGGGTATCGCATCTACGGCCTGCTGCTGCACATTGACATCTGCGGCGTAAGCTCTGAATACAGAACGACGGCACCCAGGACGATATCGCCCGGGACCTGCTCGCGGCGGGCTGACCGCCTTAGATTAGAAGAAACAAACTATGGAACTCGATCATGTGGCCGTGCCCTCGCACGATATCGCCGCTTCGGTGGAATGGTACACGCGCGAGCTGGGCGCGTCCGTGCTGTATCAAGACTCGACTTGGGCCTTCCTGAAACTGGGGCAGGGGAAACTCGCCCTGGTGACACCCACCCAGCACCCGCCTCACACGGCAGTTCGCGTGGACGAGGCGACCCTGGCGGCGGCGGCGCGGAAGGCGGGAAAAAGCGTGGATCGGCACCGGGACGGGACCACGGGGATTTACGTCGGCGACCCGGACGGCAACCAGGTAGAGCTGATCTGCTACCCGCCGGGCGAGACGGTGTACGAGGAGAAGTAGAAACAAGGGAGCGGCGGAAGGAGAAGTCGGGAAAATTGGGCTGCTGCCGGAACAAGCCAGCAGCCGATCTCTTTCCGGGTGCAAGACCGAGGCGATCACCAGGCGCCGGCGGCGGCGACTTTCCAGATCGGGCGGGCGTTCGTCAAGTCGTCCTCGTTAGCAAACGTGTACCCCACGTCGCGGGTGTCCAGCAGGGCGAGGCTGCTCCAGGGGATGCAGTAGACGTCGTTCGATAGCCGGCTGACGCGCGAATTGGCGATCAGCTCCTCGCAGCCTTGGGCGCGGTCGTTCGCAGTACGGAATTTGATGTAGGCGTTTCTCACGCACGGCTCCTTTCTTTGTTTCTTCGTCCCCGTCCGGGGTTGCCTTTCTCTCCTGCACAATCTGTGCCAAAAACCCGGTATTCCGAAAAATCCTGAAAAAAGCCTGCGATTGACGCAAGATTGACAGCGGGCGCGCTCTGTGGTATGATAAACCCATCGGAGTCAGCGCCCAACTGTTCTTGATTCGTTCGGGCGTGGCTCCTGTCTGTTTTTGCCGAGAACACCGAGAGGATCGAGGAAGGCCGCGCCCATGCCCATGCAAGACGACGAAATCGTTCTGTCCCCCGCAAAGTACAAAGAGCTGGAAGAAGAGCTGGAACAACTGAGTACCGTGGGCCGCCGCGAAATCCGCGAGCGCCTGGAGATTGCCCGCTCCCTGGGCGACCTGAGCGAGAACTTCGACTACCACGATGCCAAGCGCCAGCAGGGATTCCTTGACGGCAAGATCAACAACATCAAGCAGATGCTGGATCGCGCCAAGATCGCCGACTACATCGCCGGCGGCGAGATCGTCATGCTCGGCTCCAAAGCCACCGTCCGGGACGAGGATGGCGACGACACCGAGTACACCATCGTCGGCGTCATGGAGGCCGACGCCATGCAGAACCGCATCTCCAATACTTCCCCCATGGCGAAGTCCCTGATGGGCCGAACCGTCGGCGACAAGATCGAGGTCCAGGCACCCAGCGGGCTGATTCGCTTCGAGATCCTCTCCGTCTGCTGATCTAGGCCTGTTGAGACGCGCCCGCGCCGGGTATACTCACCCACAGAACACAAACGTAGAACGGCGACCCCCACGATTGGACACACGACAAGCCCCCGCGCCGACGATGCCTGCGCCGCAACCCCTCGAATCGTTCGGCGCCGAGCGGCCCGCATCGGGGGGCCTGGACCCCGTCCCCGGCCCGCTCACTGTCGCCGAAACGATGCGCGCGATCGCCGAGGGCATTGAGACCGTCATCGTCGGCAAGCGCCCCGCCATTGATCTCGCCCTCACCGCCTTCCTCGCCGGCGGCCACTTGCTCATCGAGGACATCCCCGGCGTCGGCAAGACCACACTCGCCAAGGCCCTCGCCCGCGCCCTCGGGCTGGTCTTCAAGCGCGTTCAGTTCACCCCCGATCTGCTGCCCGCCGACGTCACAGGCACGACGATCTTCAACCAGAAGACCGCCCAATTCGAGTTCCGCGAGGGTCCTGTCTTCGCCAACATCGTCCTGGTCGACGAGATCAACCGCGCCACCCCCAAGACCCAGTCCAGCCTTCTGGAGTGCATGGAAGAGCAGCAGGTGACGACCGACGGCGTCACCTACGCCCTCCCGCATCCCTTCTTCGTCATCGCCACCGAGAACCACATCGAGTCCCACGGGACCTACCCACTGCCCGAGGCCCAACTGGACCGCTTCCTGCTGCGCTTGTCCCTGGGCTACCCCGACCCCGCCCAGGAGAGCCAGATTCTGGCCCAGCAGACCCGCGTCCGCCCTCTGGACTCGCTCCAGCCCGTCACGACCCGCGACGACATCCTGCGCCTCCAGGAAGAAGCCCGGTCTGTCTTCGTCGCCCCCGCCCTGCGCGACTACATCGTCGCCCTCGTCGGGGCCACCCGGACGCACCCTCAGGCCGCCCTCGGCGCCAGCCCGCGCGGCTCGCTGGGCCTGCTCCACGCCTCCCAGGCATATGCCGCCATCGCCGGCCGCACCTACGTCCTGCCCGACGACATCAAGCGCCTGGCCTCCACCGTCCTCGCCCACCGCCTCATCCTGCGCCCCGAGTCGCGCGTCAAGCGCGTCACCGGCCCCGTCGTCATCGAGGAGATCCTGAACCGCGTCCCCGTCCCGACCGTGTTCTAGTTCGAATCGGGTGGTCTATCAAGGGTGAGAGAATGACGGAAATCGCAGACCTGCTCAAGAAAATCCGGCGTGACACAGACTACTCAGACAGGGCGACGGAGACCTGGTACTCTCTGTGCGACATCCAGGATGGTAACTATATCGCCGCCGACCTTGCTTCCATCAACGGCGACCACTGCTGGATGTTGGAGTGTGACCACAAAGACCTCGATCCTGCCAAGATCATAGCCCTCTCGTTCACCGAGTTCCTGGGCAAAGCACTTGCAAGTGTGGGGAGCAATTTCTGGCAAATGGACGACTACCCAGGTTATAGCCACACCCCCGATGGCGGACCGCTGGGGTAAGCCACGGGTTTCAACCTGTGGTTCATTCCCTTCCTGCGAGACATGCCCGACGTGGCCCGAACATGACCCCCGACTATCGCCCCGTCACTCCGCCCGACTACGAACCCATCCGCCGCTTCCTCACCGAAAACGGCTGGGCGCACCGCGTCGCCGACCCCGAGCGGTTCGCCCGCATGATGCGGGGCACGGACCGCGCCGTCGCCGCCTTCCTGCGGGGCGAGGCCGGAAACGACATCGTTGAGGAGCGCCTGCTGGATGTTAACACGGACTGCATCATGCACGCCGTCAACCTCTGCGAAGTCTACTACGATGCCCTGCGCGCAGGCGGCCCGGCGGCAGGCGCCGAAGCGGTCCGCAAGACCGAAGTCGCGGGTGTCACCATGCGTGAGGACATGACGACCCCCTTCTGGCAGCTCGTTGGGCAACTCAAAGTCAGTCCCGGCAGAGTGTCCTTGGCCGATTGCTTCGTGCTGTCCCTGGCGATCGACACGGGTGGCACTTTAGTAACAGCGGATCACGAGTTCGACGCCGTCGTGCCGCTCGGCCTCTGCCCCATCCTATTCATCCGGTGAGCGCCCCCGCCGGAACCAATCGCGCGGAAGCGGGCGTAGACTCTAGTTTGGGCGCAGTGGCAACGGGGCCGGAAGGAAGCAAAGCGCGTGAGCAAGGTACAGATACTAGACGAGAACACCGCCAACCAGATCGCGGCGGGCGAGGTCGTCGAGCGGCCCGCCGCCGCCGTCAAGGAGCTGGTCGAGAACGCCCTGGACGCCGGGGCGCGGCGCGTCCTCGTCGAACTCGAAGAAGGCGGCAAGTACCTGCTGCGCGTCACTGATGACGGGACGGGCATGAGCCGCGAAGACGCTGTTTTATCGCTCCAGCGCCACGCCACTTCTAAAATCCGCTCGGCCGATGACCTGTTCCGGATCACCACGATGGGCTTCCGGGGCGAGGCCCTGCCCTCCATCGCCTCCGTCTCGCAGATGACCCTTGTGACCAAGACGGCCGGTGATGACGAAGACGGCGGCGTCCAGATCCGCTGCGCGGGCGGCACGCTCGAAGAGGTCTCCGAGGTCGGGGCGCGGCCCGGTACCAGCATCACGGTCGAGAACCTATTTTACAATGTCCCGGCCCGGCTCAAGTTCCTGAAGTCGTCGTCTACGGAACTCGGCCACATCGCCGAGCTGATGCAGCGGTTCGCCCTGGCCCGCCCTGACGTTGCCTTCCGCCTGCTGCACAGCGGCGGCGAGGTCTTCAGCTCCGGGGGTGGCGGCTCGCAGATGGACGCTTGCGTCCATGTCTTTGGCCGCGAGACCGCCCGCCACCTCGTCCCCCTGAACCACGACGCGGCCGGCCTGCGCGTCACCGGCTTCATCGGGACGCCCGCCGCGCTGAAAACGTCTCGGTCGGCCCAGCACACCTTTGTCAACACGCGGTTCGTCCGAAACAAGGCCGTCACGCGTGCCCTGGACGAAGCCTACAAGAGTGTCCAGACCCTCCACGGGACGCGCTACCCCGCCGCTGTCGTCATGATTGATGTGGACCCATCACAGGTGGATATCAACGTCTCGCCGACCAAGACCGAGGTACGTTTCACCCGCGAGGGCGATATCTACGCCGCCGTATACAAGGCTGTCGGGGACGCCCTCATGGCCGGCGGCCTGGTCCCGACGATCACGCAAAAGGTGAACCCACGCTCTTCTCGCGAAGACGTAGGGGCGCCGCTTGCCGCGCCCTCTTTTCCTGCCGCGTCCTCTTCTCCTGCCGCGCCCTCCCCACGCGAATCCTCGCGCGAGCGTATCGAGCGTGAACACCCGACCTTGCTGGCCGTGCCCTCCCGCCCCGCCGGGAACACTCGCCAGGAGCTGCGCGACATGGCGGCCTTCCACGAGGCATACCAGGAACGCGCCCACCAGGCGATGGACGAAGACCCGTTTGAAGGCGGTGGCCCCCACACCCCCAATCCTGGGGGAACCGCATATGAGTCATCCTTTCTGGCTCCCCCATTATTGGGGGCGGGGGGGGCCTCCAGCGATGCCGCCACCGGGGCCGACTACCGGGGCCACGACCTGTCCACCCTGCGCGTCCTCGCTCAGACCCGCAATATGTACATTCTCGCCCAGACCGACGATGCCCTGATCCTCATTGACCAGCACATCGCCCACGAGCGCGTCTTGTACGAGAAGCTCTTAGCCGGGGCCGAGGGGGCGGGCGCAGGCGTCCCCACCCAGCGCCTGATGATGCCGTTCACCCTGGAGCTGTCCCGCCGCGAGTGTCTCGTCGTCGAGAAGCGCCTGGAAGACCTGCGCCGGGCCGGCTTCGACTTGGAGCCGTTCGGTGGCGACTCGTTCGTCGTCCGCTCCGTGCCAGCCTCCGTCGCTCAGAAGCACCTCAAGGCCCAGGGAGGACCTGAGGAGGTCCTACGCGAGATCGTGGACGAGCTGGTTGAGAAGACCACATCCCGCCGCCTGCTCCTGCCCGCCGAAGAGGTATTGATCACCGCTTCCTGCAAGATGGCCGTCAAGGCCGGCGACCCCCTTTCCTTTGACGAAATGAACGCCCTCGTTGCCGACCTGCTGCGCTCCGACAACCCCTACACCTGCCCCCACGGCCGCCCCATCATCGTCGAGCTGCCCAACGGCGACCTCGACCGGAAGTTCGGACGATGACCGGACCCTTCGCCCCCGGTGAGCTGTCCGGCGAGCGCGCCCGCCTCGTCCCCATGACGCCCGTACACGTCCCGGCACTGCTGGAAGCCGGGCGTGACGAAGTGATCTGGCCTTACCTGCCCGCCCACCCGCGCACACTGGAAGACTTCGGGTGCCTGATCGCCGAGGCCGTCGCCGAGCGCGAGGCGGGCCACGAATGCCCCTTCGTCATCATGGACTTGCATACGGGTGACATCGTCGGGAGCACGCGCCTCACCGACATCTTCCCAAACCACAAGCAGGCGGAGATCGGCTGGACCTGGCTCGCCCCCGCCGCCCAGCGGACCCGCATCAACACCGAATGCAAGTTTCTCCTGCTCCGCCACGCCTTCGAGGCGATGGGCCTGGTGCGCGTCTGTCTCAAGGCCGACGCCCGCAACCTGCGCTCCCTGCACGCCATCGAGCGGCTCGGGGCGACCAAAGAGGGCGTGCTGAGGCGCCACCGAATCCTGCCGGACGGCTTCGTCCGCGACTCGGTCTACTACAGCGTCATCGCCGAAGAGTGGCCCGCCGTCAAGCAGCGATTAGAAGGGTTTTTGGCTGATGACTGTGAATAAGGACGATGAACACAGAAACGGAGATCACAAAATGAAACAGAACTTCAACGCCTACATCTCGCAGGAGGACGATTGGTACATCGCCCAGTGCCTCGAAGTGGACGTCGCAAGCCAAGGCGAAACGGAAGACGAGGCCCTTGCAAACCTGGGCGAAGCCCTGCGCCTCTACTTCACGCCGCCCATGGCGACCATGCTGCCGAGGCTGCGGCCTGTGGAGGTCGAACTTGCCGCTTAAACCGCTGCCCTTCCGCGAAGTACGCCGGAGGCTGCTGGACGCCGGGTTCGTGGAGGTCAGCCAAGAGGGAAGCCATGTCAAGTTCGTCCGCACCACCAGGGCGGGAACTTGCACGCCCATCGTGCCCCGGCACCGGGAGGTGAGAATGGGGACCTTGCGTTCCATACTCCGCCAGGCGGGCCTCACCCTAGATGAGTGGGAGGCCCTGTAGCACCGATGCCGAGCGGCAAAACTCACGATAAATTGACCGTCATCACCGCCCTCGCTGCCGTCCCCCTCTGGTGGTTCGAGGCGCCCGCGAAGGACTGGGTGGGCCTGACCGTCGGCCTGACCGCCTACTTCTTTTCCGGCTTCTGGCTCTCCGACGACCTCGACACCCGCTCCCTCGCTTACAAGCGCTGGGGCGCCCTCCGGTTCCTCTGGTGGCCCTACCAGAAGCTCGTCCCGCACCGTTCGTGGATTTCCCACGGCATCGGCTTTGGCCCGATCTTCCGCGTCGCCTACTTCCTCGTCATGGTCTGGGCCTTGATGCGCGCCGTCCTATGGGCCTTGACCGAGGCCCATGTCCCCGTCAACCGCGACGCCGTCCTCGGCGGCTTCTGGGGCCTGACGACGGACTGGACCAGCGCGCATCCCTCGTGGGCCATGTGCGCCCTCGCCGGCCTGGTCCTCGGCGGCGTCACCCACTCCGTCGCCGACGCCGTGGTGAGCTGGGCCAAGCGCGCGTGGTGACACTCCGCTCGTGATTGTGCTATAATAACCGCGTTGAGGGTCCATAGCTCAACGGTTAGAGCTGCCGGCTTAACGGACCGGGCGCTACGTCCCCCCAGAATATGGGGGATATGCGCTCATCCCAAAGGGCGACCGACGGGGCAACCCGCCGGCAAATTACCTGTCAAAGTCGGGGAACCCTTCGCCCTCCGGGGCATGGTGATCCCGAGCCAAGCGCCTTGTTCGCAAGGCGAAGGTGTAGAGACTCTACGGCAGGCATCCCAGAGCGTCATACTGCTGGGATGAAGAGAGAGTCCAGCCCACGAACCCGAAAGGGGCGACGAAAGCCGTGGTGGGACGCATAACTGGTAGGTTGGGGGTTCGAATCCCTCTGGGCCCATTTTCTTGACCGACGCTGTGCGGCCCCGTCGAGCCGGGGCCGAGTGGTTGAAAACCACTCGCTGGGCCAGGTGTCCTTCGGACATCGGGTATGAGGCTTTAGGCATGGGTTATAGTCTCGTCCGCAGGACGCTTCTCCTAGCGAGTGGTTTTCAATCACTAGGCTCGGTCCTGACCCTAGTCCAGACCGGCGGCGCAGGAACAGCACCCTTGACAAACAGCCAAGCCGTCACAGTCATTCCCCTCAACGGCACTTCCAGCGCCGGCTAGACCTCCATCGCCAGAGCCTTGCAGCGGGTTATGGACATACCCTATCTGCACGTCCCCATAGACAGCTTCGAGGACATGATGCCGGATCGTGACATCTTCGGGGAACCCGGCTCCCCCGAGTGGCAGCCGCTGTTCAACCGGATGCTGTCGGGCTTCCACCACTCCATCGCCGCCCTTGCCGCCGCTGGCAGCAACCTGGTCGTAGGCATTGCCCCCTGGAAGAGCTGCGCCGGTGGGAGCTGGCGCGCGGCGACCGCGAGGAGGGTCAGGCGGAGCGCCAGCGAGATGGCGTCCACCGGCACGGGGTCTACGATCTGGAACTGGACACCTCGCTCATGTCCGCCGAGCAGTGCGCCCTCAAGATCAAAGAACTCGTGGAGCGGGGCGCGCACCCGCAGGCGCTCCTCACTTTGCGCCGGGACGCGCCCTCGGCGGCTGGTGCCGCTGAATAAGATGCCCGACTCACCCTTAAGCTTCCCGAAAGGCGTCCTGCACGGGGCTGAACCCCCGTGCTCCGGGAAAGCAACTCCCCGCCTTTTACTCCGCTACGGAGCGAAGCGACTAGGAGGCGCGGGCAGAAGAAGGGAGCGAAAAAGAGTTGTTAAGATTCTTCGCCCGCGAAGGCGGGGGCTTGCACTTTTACAGCACGGGGATTCAGCCCCGTGCCGAGAGCCTCCCAGCAGAAGCGGCCGGCAAAAAGGGTAGGCTCCCGCGCCCCTCCTCCCTTCCTGCCCCATTTGCCAGAAGCGCGCGTTTGTGGTATCATGGCGGCAGCCTGAAACAAGGCAGACTGTAGCCAAAAACAAGGCATACTGTTTGGAGGACATTCCTTGACCATGAAGTCATTCGCGCCCACCCCGCGCCGGGCCGCCCTGCTCACCGGCACCGCTGCCCTTTCCCTCCTCGCGGCCTCGGCCTTCGCGCCCCCCGCTTCGGCGGACAGCATCACGCGGCGACCCTTCGGCACCACCAAGAGCGGCCAGGCCGTCTCGCTTTACACCCTCACCAACGCGCGCGGGGCGTCTGTGAAGATCACCAACTACGGCGGCATCGTCCAGTCCATCCTCGTCCCCGACCGGCGCGGGCGGCTTGGCGACGTCGTCCTCGGCTTCGATTCCATCCCCCGCTACGAAAAAGACAGCCCCTACTTCGGCGCCCTCATCGGACGCTACGGCAACCGCATCGCCAAGGGCCGCTTCGCCCTCGACGGCCACACCTACAAGCTGTTCGTCAACAACGGACCCAATAGCCTGCACGGCGGCAAGGTCGGCTTCGACAAAAAGGTCTGGACTGCCGTCCCCGTCAAGCGCCCCGGCGGCGTCGGTCTGGCCCTGAGCTATTTGAGCAAAGACCGTGAAGAAGGATACCCCGGCAACCTTG
>JANOOM010000282.1:0-2404 GCA_031421335.1 Armatimonadota bacterium | reverse complement strand
CCGTTGTACCCGCTGCCGAGGCCCTGCGAGCAGGGGCGGGGAGGGTGCCGAGGAACGAGGCGGGAGGGGTTCCGGCTCCCTCAGAGCTGAGGGCGGGGGGCCATCCTTCCTCACTCCAGCCACGCCTCCGGCACCGGGATCGTGTCGCCGCGCTGGTAGGGCGGCGGGGCCGGCAGGGCGGCGGGCAGGGGCGCCTGCTGGACCGGCGGGTTGCCCGGCAGTGCCACCCAGACCTTCCAGTCCGTCCCGGACGCATATTCGCGGCAGCCGGTGTAGGCCGAGTCTGAGGGCCGCCAGTCGGCGTCGGTGCCGCCGATGCGGACGTACAGAGCGCCCTTTCGGCCCATCACCCGCGCCGCGTAGACGCCGCGCTTGCGGGCGTTGTCCTGCGTGTCGAGCGCGCTGCCGGCGTTGACCCCGGCGACCTTGCGGGCGTTGATGAGCGCCTTGATCTTGCCCTGTAAGTCCGCGCCCCACTCGAAGTAGTGCTTCCAGTAGACGCAGGGCACGCCGGGGTGTGTCAGGATGTAAGCGTAGCCCTGCTCCACTTCCCAGTTGTTGGCGAAGCTGTCGAACTGCTGGGTCGGCTGCGGCCTGCCGTCGTCGTCCGTGCGGTAGCCGGTGTCGTGGTTCTCCAGGAACGTCACCGCCCGCTGCTTCCACGGCACGCCGTTCGTCGTATCCCCCATCAGGCCCAGGCCGTGGCCCGAGCCGTAAAGGGCATCGTAGTCGCCCCGATGGTCTTTGAGGTGGAACATCGTGGTGAAGTCGAACACGTCACTCGACGTGGACAGGTCGCCGGGCTTTGTCGCCGTGTACTGCGCCCACCCGCGCTGCTCCCCCTCCTTGTCCCACTCGTATTCCCCCACCGAGAAGGTCGGCTGCGTGCGCTTGTTGTAGAGGGCGACCCAGCGGGCGTGGTAGCCATGCGCCATGTCATAGCGCCAGCCGCGGTAGCCCGCCGACTTCAGTTCCAGCAAATAGCGGAGGATGTCGCGCCGCACCTGCCGGTTCGTGTGGTCAATGTCGCGGAAGTCGGGGTAGGCGTAGGTCGTCGCGCTCTTGCCATAGGGGAACGGCTTTTCTTCCGGGGCACCGCGCAGGGCCAGTGGCGTGTTGTACGCGGGCGAGCGCGGGTCGCTGAACGCCTCATCGTCGGCGCAGATGGACCACAGGCCCCAGTCGGGATTCTTGAAGCCGGTCCAGCCGTTCGTCCCGTCCCGATGGTTGATGACGATATCGGCCACCGGCTCAACGCCGTCCGCGCAGAGGGTCGTCAAAAGGGCGCGCTGCTGGTCGAACGTCCCGTAGCTGTTATTAAGGTCGAAATACTGCTTCGGGTTGTAGCCCGCGCTGTTCTCGCCCGCATAGCACGGCGGCGGCAGCCAGACCAGATCGAAGCGCCCCCGCTTGATGTCAGCGGCGTCCGCTTGGACGATCTCGTACCAGCGTTTCGTCCCAAACTGCGGGAACCGGTCGGGGTGCCCGTAGCGGTTCGACTCCCAGTAGAACCCTTGCAGCATGACCCGCCCGTCGTCCAGCGGCGCTTGAGCGCGGAGGGGGAGACAGGGGATAAGCAGGGAGAGAATGAGGAGCAGGAGGTTCAGACGTAGGGTGATTATCTTCATGGTCGGTCTAGCTTCTCGTCCTCATCAATCTTGGGGAGCCTCGCACAGATTCTGGGGAACGAAGCGTCAAGGTTTTCCTCGCTCCATTTCACGCCCACAGGCTCACTTGGGTGGCGGGGAAAGGTCGGCGTAGTCGAGTTTTTGCCCCCGCACCTCCTGATAAGCGTCCATCGCCGCAGAGCCGATTTCCTCGCAGTCGAGCCAGGCGTCACCCCACTATCAGCGAGGGCGGCCTCAAATATGGCCCGGCTTTGTGCAATCAGCCAGCGGCAAAAATACGCAAAGCCGTCACCAGACGCCGCATCATTGATGAGCACAGCCGCGCCCCACAGGTCCCATCGGTAGGCCACGATGATGCTCTTGCGGAAAGATCTGTCGAACTCTACAATCTATTCCAGCGGTAACTGCTTCAGCCCCTGCGCTAGGACTTGTGTCTGCTCTTCGCAGTCGCCGCCACTCTTCGCTTTGGCGTCTTCGATCAGCCGCCAGAACTGCGCCTTGTCCATGGTTTTCCCTCTCAATCCGGGCACTGAAGTGCTCGTCTCTGAAGCCTCCGGCTGATCGTCCAGGGGACGGAAGATTAGAAGGGCGAACACAAGTGCCGCCCCTGCGGGCAGCACTGTGACGGGTGGTTCTTCCGTCCCCTGGACGGTCGGCGCGAAGCGCCTCCCAGACGGGTACTTCAGTGCCCGAACTTTATCATGGCTTTATCATGGCTTTATCGTGGCGCGGGACTTTATCGTGGCGCGGGACTTTATCGTGGCACGGCACTTTAT
>JANOOM010000281.1:0-4777 GCA_031421335.1 Armatimonadota bacterium | reverse complement strand
TGCCTCCTGACGGCGTACAAAATCTACGCCAGCAACCAGGCGGAAGAACGCCTCGCCTCCTTTCCCTCTCCCCGCCTCAACCAGCGCTTCCTCGTGTTCGCCCCGCACCCCGACGACGAGACCCTGGGCGCGGCGGGCCTGATGCGCCAGGCCCGGCTGCGCGGCGACGACGTGCGGGTCGTCATCCTCACCAACGGGGACGGCTTCCGCATCAGCGCGGAGCAGGAGTTCCGCGAGGTCGTCGTCTCGCCCCAAGACTTCGTCCGCTATGCGTATCTCCGCCAGGGGGAGGCCCGCACCGCCCTGGGCGTCCTGGGCATTCCCCCTGACCACGTCCACTTCCTCGGCTACCCGGACCGCGGCTTGATGCCGATGTGGACCAGTCACTGGGCGCCTAACTCGCCGGTCGCATCCGCCTACACCCGCGCCGACCACAACCCCTACAATGACGCCCCCACCTTGGACGGCCCGTACTGCGGGCAAACTCTTCTGAGCGACATCAAGCGGCAGATGCTGGCCGAGCAGCCGACCGACATCTACGTGACTCATCCGAGCGACGACCACCCGGACCATGCCGCCGCCAGCGTCTTCGTCCGCACTGCCCTGGAACAGCTCCGGGCGGCCGATGTGCCGTGGGCCAGGTCCGCCCGCCTGCACTACTATCTGGTTCACCGGGGCGACTGGCCGACCCCGCAGGGGCTGCACGAAGATGCCGCCCTGCTGCCTCCCGGCCAGATGGCGACGCTTGACACCCGCTGGGCCGCTCTGCCGCTGACTGTGCGCGACACGCAGAAAAAGTACGCCGCCATCAAGCGCTACCGGAGCCAGGTGAACGCTTCCAGCCGCTTCTTGTTCTCCTTCGCCCGCCGCAACGAGCTGTTCGGAACGGTGGGCAATGCCGGGGCCGCGCCCGGCCTGGCATGCGTCCCCGATGGCCGCTTCCGCATGGATGGCGACCCCAAGGACTGGGCCGGGCTGGCACCGGTCGCCCTCGACCCCGTCGGGGACAGCGTCATGCGCGCCTTTCAGGCCAGTGGCGACGTCGTCCGCCTGTTTACCTGTCGCGACAGGAAGTTCCTCTACGTCCGCCTCGACACCGCCCGCCCCATCTCCCCGCAGGTCGTCTACACCCTGACCCTACGCCCGATCATCTCAGGTGTGGCCCAGCCTGACGCGCAGATAGTGACCGTCACACCCGGCGCAGAAGGGCAGCGCCTACCACTGCCCGGCGTCGCGGGCGGGACCTATGCCTGGCGCGGCACCCTGCTGGAAGCCGCCGTGCCGCTGGCCGATGTCGCGCTCTCGCACCCCCAAGCCGGGCAGACTTTGTACGTCATGGCCCAGACCCGCTTCGCTGATTTGGAGATAGACCGCACTGGCTTTCGCCCCGTCGCCTGCGGCCCAGCGGTCTCCGCGCTCACGGCGCGGCGACTGTGACGCTTTTGGCGATGCGTCCCTTCTCGTCCCGGACCCGGATCGTCAGCGGCCCCACTCCCGGCGGCACGAACAGGCTGAATGGATGGCGCGTCTGCCGCGTCGCCCCACCGCGCGTGACCTCCAAAGTCGGGTGCAGGCTGTACGTCGAGATCGCCGCACTCAAACTCCCCTGATAGGCACCCGGGAGCTTCTTCCCCACCACTTGATAGCGGTACGGCGGGACGTCCCCGAACTGGCTCAAAAAGTAAGGATCGCTTGCGGCGGACCGGAACGCCGCCAGCGCCCCGCTTCCTTCCGGCAGCGAATAGTCATTCAGCCGCCGCCCCGCCCGCGCCAATTCCATGTTGTTGCGCGTGAACCAGCAGAACATCTTCAACCGCGGGAAGCGGATCTTGATCGTGTCCATGAGGTCAAAGATTCGGGCGGCAGCGTAACCGTCGGCATTGCTGCCCTCGACGCGCGAGCGGCGCGAGACGCCGCACTCGGACAAACAGAGCGGCTTGCGGGCCGCGTACTTCGCGTAGAATGGCGCGATAAACGAGGCTGGCCCGTCGTGCCACGCCGGCTCGTTGAGATGGTCATCGTAGTAGCGCACCAGATAAAGACTGATGCCGACCCAGTCTACCACGTCGTCACCAGGATAGTACAAGTCAAGGTTGTATGTCGGCACCGCCCCCGGCGCCCAGACCAGGGCAACATTCGAGGCATGGCGGTTGACAACCGCATGGACCAGCCGGAAGGCCCGGCGATAGGCGACCGGGTCGCGGCTCCAAGAGGTCCAGTTGCCGTTCATCTCCCCTGCGAAGCGCAGGAAGACTGGCGCCCCGCAGTTCGCCGCGTCCTGCGCCCAGCGGTTCAAGTAGGCGTCATCGCGCACCGCATGGATGTCTCGCGGCTCCCACGCGATCTGGATCGCCCGCCCAGCCCGCGCCTGCCGCCGCGCCCAGGCCATTGGGAACGGTGCCCCGTAAGGACTGTAATCGTAGCAGAGGGCGAGAGGGCGCCCGATGTGCCGCGCGAAGTTGTCCGCGTCGTTGTGCCCCGCGTAATCATCGAGCGCCCCCAGATAGCACCCCGCCGCCGGTTCCAGTTTGGCTAGCTTTTGGCCCGAAACCGGAACACTCTCGGTCACAGCCAGGGCGATATCCGTTGTGAGCCGGAGCGCCCGTCGGCGCTGCACTTCGGCCCCCTGCGGGTCCCCCGACCGCCGCCGGATCGTCGCCTCCTGCTCATAAGCCGAGGCCGCCGCCTCATACTGCGCTGCCCGCTCCCGCGCCTCGCCCCACGCGCGGGCATCAGCGGCGGTGCGGAAGTGGGGGACGGCCTGGGCATAGAGGGTGAAGGGGAGGAAGAGGAGCAGGAGGAGAACCCACCCCGCCGCAAGCGGCGGCCCTCCCGAAACGGGAAGGCGGACTGAGAGGATCATTATCAAGTTTCCCTATTCTTTCGTGAGCTTTTGTCAAGAAGAGGACGCTCACCGACGACCCTCCCGCTCACCCTCCCGTTTCACCCCAATAAAGCCTTGGGAGGGTCGGCACTTGTGCCGGGGTGGGTTCTCATCTGCCCCCGCATTTCCTCAGCGTCCGCGACGGGCGCCTGGCAGACCGTCCCGAGGCAGACCGTCGCATAGGGCAGTCCGTCTTTGTCGGCGGGCAGACCGCGCTTCGTCGCCGCCTCTGCGCCCAGCGTTTCCACCGTCTTGCCTGGCGCAACATGGCCCCACGCGGCCCGCTGCAAGAGCCGCGTCCGCTCGTCGTCCCGGTCGCCGACGATCGTGACGTGCAGGCCCGGCGCGCGGGCGGCGTCCACGGCGCGGGCGTAAGAAGACGCGAAATAGCCGTAGTCGCCGAACTTGTCTGCGAACAGCCTCAGCGCCCGCTCGGCGGCCTCCCGGTACTTGGCATCTTCCGTGAAGCCGGACAAACGGATGAGGGCAAGCGCGGCGTCGGCATTGTCGCCGATTTCCTTCTTGGGCCGCGCCAGCTCGCCGATGGCTTCATCATCCGGCATACTGTCTAGAAGGCCGCCATCAGCATCCACCTGATCCGTGATGAAGTTGCCCAGCATTTTGGCCGCATACCGGTAGTAACGGTCCGCCGTCGCTTCATACAGGTCAAGGGCGGCCTGGAGTGCTGGTGTCTGGTCGATGAGTAGGCCAACGACTTCTTGAGGCTCTCCCCCGACGTAGCAGTGGACAAGGCCCACGCCGTAATCTTCGTGAAGGGCCTTTGATGGCCCGAAGAAGCTGAACGCTTTCTGCGCTGCTTCCAAGATGTCACTCTCACCTGTCATCTTGTACCGCGCCACCAGCGCCGACACCATCAAGGCGTTCCAGCCCGTATAAACGGTGCGGTCAATAAACGGCGTCGGCAGGGTCGCCCGCACAGCGAGCGGCTTGCCGTAGTAGGCTTCCTCCTTGTCGGCGTCCTGACTGCCCGCAAACGCCCCTGTTTTCGGGTCGCGCATATCCGTCATCAGCCAGTTTTGGGCGGTTTTGACTACTTCCAGGTAGTGAGGGTCGTCTAGCACTTGAGAGGCCAGCGCGTATACGGACGTCAGCTTGGCGTTGTCTTCCAGCATCTTCTCGAAGTGGGGGACAGACCAGTCGCGCGTCGTGCTGTAGCGGAAAAAGCCTCCCGCGAACTGGTCGTACATGCCGCCGTCGGCCATGCCGTGCAGGGTCTTCTCAGCGACGGCGCGCAGTTCCGGGTCACCCGTCCGCGCGTACTCTTCCAGCGTCAAGCGCAGGGCATCGGGGTGGGGGAACTTGGGCTGCCCTGAGCCTGAAGAGGAAGTGAATCCACCATGAACGGGATCGAAGTTGCGCTTGATGGCCGTGATGACGGTCGCCGTCGTGTCCGGGTCCAGGTCGGATGCTGTCAGCGCCTCGGAGTCGGCGCGCTGCCGGCGCATCTGGGCGGCCTGTTCCAGAATAGTGTCGTTACTATTCCGGTACAGGTCGGAGATATAGTCCAGCAGGGCCACCATTCGCGGCGGCGGGACATACGTTTCGCCGTACAGCGCGTCTCCGTCCGGGGTCAGGAAGGCGGTCGTTGGCCAGCCGCCCATGTTGTAGCGGGCGTTGATGTCGGGCCGGCGGTCGTTGTCCACTTTGATGGGGATGAAGCCATCAGCGATGCGCTTCTGGACTTCAAGGTTGCTGTAAGTGCCGGTGTGGTCGGGGTCGCCCGGAATGCCCGTGTCCATGACGTGGCACCAGTGGCACCAGACCGCGCCGATGTCCAGTAGGACGGGCTTGTCCTGCGCCTTCGCCTCGGCAAAGGCTTCGTCGCCCCATTCACGCCAGGGGATGTTGCTGTGGTCACTCATGTCAAGAGTG
>JANOOM010000280.1:0-8717 GCA_031421335.1 Armatimonadota bacterium | reverse complement strand
GTGTTCGTCCATGAATGGAAGGCGGAGGGCGGCAGACTGTAGCGCCGCCAGTGAGGCGTCAGGGGGATCGTCGCGATCCAGCGCGAGCCGTCCTTGTCACCCCACTCGACGGAGAGGCCCGAGGTGCGCGGCCCGCCCCGTGCCGAGAAGACGGTCATCGTCCGCCCACCGGGGAAAGCGGGGGACGTGACCGAAGGCGAGAGGAAGGTGTTCCACCCGTTCAAGTCCGAGATGACGACGTGCAGGGCCGACGCGCGCCGTTTCTCCACCTCGACGGACACGGCGGTTTCTTGAGTCGGCGTCGTCAGGTCATTGCTGGACCGATGCCACGCCGCCAGGTCACGCGCCTCGAAGCCGAAGACGGGGTGCGGCGCGGGGACGAGGGCCAGCGCCGCACCGGCCTCGGCAGGTGTGACCCACCGCCCGCCCGGCCCGGCTACCAGTGCGGTCCCCCAGGCGGGCACGCCCAGGGCCAGCAGATGCCCCCCGGCTTTGAGGTAGCCGTAGACGGCGGGCACGAGGGAAGCGGGCAGGGCGCGCGCCTGCGGCAGAACGAGCAGCGCACACCGACCGGGAGCCAATGCCCCCGGCTGACTCAGTTCGGCGATCGTATGCAAGGCCGGGTCATATCCCGCTCCCCGGACGTCTTCGGTCACGGACCGAACCAGGACGGCGTCTGCGTCCGGCAGGGCCGAGTCACTCAGCACGAAGGCCGTCGGGGCGGCGGACGTGGGCCGGAGCAGAGCGGCTCCAAATCCGAGCAGCAGCAGGAGGGCGAATGTGTTTTTCATGGCGGCCTTCCGGGGGGGGGGATGGAGCGGCTGAGGGTGCGCGGGCAGGCCCAACCTTGCCCTTTGCCCTTATTGTACCACACGAAAGGCCAGGGCTTCCAGCCGCGCGCGCTGCTGAGGATCAGGCGCGTCGTCTTTTCCGTGGCATCCGACATGTGCCGGGTGCAGCAACTCGCGGGGGGCTGGCCGGGCGCGCGGCCCCTGCCGGGTCACTCCTCGGGCGAAGGCCGTAATGGGGTGCGGGGAAGTTCGGTGCGGCGGGGGCGGTTTCCTGCGTGGCAGGGGGAGAAAGGGAAAAGGAGAGGGAGAAGAGGAGGGGGACGCCCGTATCCGAGTGTGTCTAAAAAGAGGAACGGGCGACTGAAGTCGCGGCAACAAGGTCACAAAGTCCGCCTTCGCGGACTCAGATCAGAGTCCGAATCTTAACCTGCGGAGGCAGGTTTCGTGCCTTTGTTGCCGCGGTTTTAACCGCCAGTTCGCGTTTACGCTTCCAATAAGGGTGTCCCTCTTAGAATCTCCACTACCGAACGCCCCACCCGAGCGCTGTGCCGATATGGAACACGGCGAACGTGGCGAGCCACGCCAGCGCGGTCATATAGCCCGTCATGAACAGGGGCCAGGTCCAGCCGTTCGTCTCGCGCTTGACCACGGCGACGGTGGACAGGCACTGCATGGCGAGGACGTAGTAGATCATCACGCAGACGGCCAGCAGCGGCGAGAACAGGGGGTCGGCCCGTAGCTTGTCCTTGAGTGTGCTGGAAACCTCCTCCGTGCTGCTGTGGCGGTCGCCGACGCTGTAGATGGTCCCCATCGAGGAAACGAAGACCTCGCGAGCGACGAACGACGACACCAGACTGACCCCGATGCGCCAGTCGAAGCCGAGAGGCCGGATGACCGGCTCGATGGCCTGCCCGGCATGGCCCGCATAGGAAGCGGCGAGGCTCTGCGCGGGCGGCGTCCCGGTGGGCGACTTCGGGTAGGTGGACAGGAACCACAGCACGATGCTGACGGACAGGATGACTGTCCCAGCCCGGCGCAGGAACAGCCAGGCGCGCTCGATCATGGTCATCAGCACGGTCCGGGCGGATGGCTTGTGGTAGGGAGGCATCTCCAAAAAGAAGACGGGCGGGGCGCCCTTCAGCAGCGTCTTCTTGAACAGCCAGGCCATACCGAAGGCGGCAGCCATGCCCAAAAAGTACATCGCCATCATGGTCAGGCCGGGCAGGGTGAATATGCCCAAGACACGCCGGTTCGGGATAAAGGCGGCGATCATCAGCGTGTAAACGGGGATGCGGGCCGAGCAGGACATCAGCGGGGCGACCAATATCGTAACGAGTCGCGATTTGCGGTCGTCAATGGTCCGGGTCGCCATGATGCCCGGAATGGCGCAAGCGAAAGAAGACAGCAGAGGAATAAACGACTTGCCATGGAGGCCCACCTTGGACATGATTTTGTCCATGAGGAAGGCCGCGCGGGCCATGTAGCCGGTGTCTTCCAAAAGGGCGATGGCGAAGAACAGCAAGAGTATCTGCGGCAGGAACGTGATGGTCGTGCCGACGCCTGCGATGATGCCATTGACCAGCAGGTCCTGCAAGTCGCCGGCGGGCATGTGGGCGGTGAGGAAGGTCTGCAAGAGGCTGACGCCCGACCCGATCCAGTTCATTGGGATCTGCGCCCAGGTGAAGATGGTCTGAAAGACGAACGCCATCACGCCGAAAAAGATGACGTACCCCCAGACCGGGTGCATCAGGACCCGGTCCAGCGAATCCGTCAGGGTGGGAGCGGCCCGGCGCGGCTTGGTGACGGTCTTGGCCCCGATGCGCCCGGCCCAGGCATAGCGCGACTCGACGACGGCGCTCGGGAAGTCAATGCCAAGGATGGCGAGGTTATCTTTGTCGGCCCGGACGTGCTGCATCACGGATGGCGACCAGCGGCCCTCTTCCTCGGGGCGCAGGCCATCCGCCATCAGCAGGCCGACGGCTTCGGTGACGCTCTGCCGCTCGGGTGTGCCGTGCTGGTCCTGGAGCATCTGGGACAGCTCAGCTACTTCCACCTCGGCATCGGTCGGCAGCGACCAGCCGCGGCGGGGTGGGGGCGGCGTCAGGCCGAGCGCCCCGATGGCGTCCCGGAGCGCGTCCATCCCGACGTTCTTGGACACCTGGACGGGCCGGACCGGCACGCCGAGCTGCTGTTCCAAAGCGGCGACGTCCACGGCGTGGCCGTTTTTGGCGGCAACGTCCATCATGGTCAGCACGATGAGGGTGGGCAGGCCCAGGTCGAGTATCTGTGAGGTGAGATAAAGGTTGCGCTCCAGATTGGCAGCATCCACGACGTGGACGATGCCGTCCGGCTGGGGGACGTCCGTGCGGTGCCCAAGCAGAACATCGCGCGCGATTGCCTCGTCGGGAGAGCGCGGGGTGAGGGAATACAATCCGGGCAGGTCAATCAGAGAAGCGTCACCGCCGGGCAGGCGCAGGCGGCCTTCCTTCTTCTCGACCGTGACGCCGGGGTAATTGCCGACCTTCTGGCGCAGGCCGGTGAGGGCATTGAAGACCGTGGTCTTGCCGCAGTTGGGGTTGCCTACCAGGGCATAAAGGGGAGAGCGAGTCGTACCCGCCGCCCGGTCAGGCGACGGGGCGGAAGTGGCCGTCATTACACACCGTCCTGATCCATCGTGTCTAAAGTGTCTGCGTAAAGGTCGAAGTCCGGCGGGCAGCGCCGCATGATGACGGCCTCAGCCTCGCGGCGGCGCAGGGACAACTGATAGCCCCGGATGCTCACCGTCAGCGGATCGCCAAGTGGGGCGACACGAATGACCGTGACCTCCGTGCCGAGCGTGAAGCCGAGTTCCAGCAAGTGGTCGCGCACCTCGCAGCCGGGCAGCAGGGCGCGGACATGGCCGAACTCGCCGGGCCGCATCCGGCTCAGGGGCATTTCGGTATGGCCGGTCTCGTCTGTGCGGAACTCCGCCGCCTCGGCGGCCAGCCGGGTCGCCTTCTGGGAGGCGTACCAGCGGCACAGCAGGGAGGGAACGCGCAGCTGGTCTTTGGGTCGTTCGTTGGGGTTCATAGTATCGCTCTTGCCATTATCATCTTAACAGTTCCGTGCCTTCATTCGTTACCGCGACAGTGACATTCTCCGGTCAGGGCCTCGCGCGCTTCTTTGATCAGCAGGGGCACGACCGCCAGAGCGGCGGCGCTGTCCAGCCACCACCAGTGCAGCAGGGCGTTCGCCGCGAGGCCCGCGAGCAGCGCCCAGGACAGATACCCACAGGTGAAGGTCTCCATGGCGTCCGCGCGCAGGGCGCGGCTGCCGATCGCGTCCGCCACCCGGATCTTCGCCCGCGCCAGCAGCGGCATCCCGAAGGCGGCGATGATGGCAACAGCGATGCCCGCCCAAGAAGTCTCCGCTTGGCGCCGGTGCGTCAGGCCATAAACGGCTTGGGCGACGACATACACGCTGAGGGCATAAAGCAGAAACCCGGCGACTCGCGCGACCTTTCGCTCTAGCGCCTCGATGGCTTCTTCATCGGGGAGCAGCCCCAGGGCCTGACGGCGGAGGCGCCAGAACAGCAGGATCGCCGAGATCATCTCGATCACGCTGTCCACGCCGAATGCGACCAAGAGCAGGCTGCCCGCGGCGATCCCAGCCCCAACCGACACGGCGGCCTCGGCCACCATCCAGACGATCGAAACGGCTTCCAGCCGCAGCCCCGCTGTTAGGCCAGGCCCGCCCGTCGTGACGCTCATCGGTCCGCATTCCTGAGCAAGTCCAGCACGGTAGAAGACTGCGGCGCGGCGGCCACACGGGCTGTCTGGGCAGGCCCGCCGTCACTCGGGACGGAGCACAAGGCTATGCTGATTGCCGCAATTGCCGCCGTGCGCTTGACGGCGGCCTTTGCCCGCGCCGCTTCGGACGGCAGCGGCTGTGCCATAGCCCGCGGCAGGCTCCGTGCGGCATCAAAAACAAGAGTTGACATGACTGACTTCTCTCCGAACTATGCCGATAAGATCATGCCGCCAAGAGCTTCCTGCTGCGCCCACGGACCAGAGGTACAGACACATAGGACCCGATCACGATGGCCGCCGCCAGCGCCTGGGCGGCTAAGCTCTGGACGTTTGGGAAGACCGAAAACCACAGGCCCACCCAGTCCGGCAGGGCGAACCCGATACCCGTAGTCGCGAGCCAGCCGGCCTGCTGCATCTCTTGAACGCTCTCGCCGACCATGACGAGCAGGACGACTCCGAGCAGCACGCCCGTGACGACCAGTATCTTCTTATATGGCAGCTTCTTGTGCGCGATGAACGTCAGGACGGCGACTATCAGCGTCAAAACAAGCCCGATTGCCATGCCCTCGGCCACGACCGCGCTGCCGGCCCGAAGCCGCAGGTCTTGCAGGAACAGCACGACTTCAAAGCCCTCGCGGTAGATAGCCGTGAAGCCCAAAAAGGCCAGCCCCCAGAACGTCCCCGACGTCCCCAACGCCCCCGTGTCGCCCGCCTCCATGATCTGCTTGCGGCGACTGCTGTGATTGGCGATCCACCCGGTCCAGTAGAACTTGTGAAAGAACCAGTTCATCACGACCAACAGAACCACGATCGCCAGAAGTCCGGTCGCCGCCTGCACGGCCAGGGCGGGCGCATTGACGCGCGCGATGAGCGCCACGACCGCAAACCAAGTGGCGACGGTCGCCCCGAACGCCGCCGCCGCGCCGACCGGGACGGCCCGGAGTGAAGCCCGCTGCGTGCCCCTTGCCATCCCCGCCGTCACGGCGGCCAGCACTAAGACCGCTTCCAGGCCCTCCCGGAAGACGAGCACGCCCGTACTCACGATCATGGCCGTGTGGCTGAGGCCCTTCGCATCAGGGGTGGGGCTTCCACCGGCCGTGATCGCCTGCCAAACCATGACCGCGACGACCAGCAGCACGGCCAGACTGACGAGAGCGGGCCGGACATGCGGGAAGCGAACCGGCTTGCCGCGCTGAAGTGTGACTGCCATGGGAGACCTTCCGAACCTTAGTCGCTCTATCTCCGACTAATCTAGTCGGAGACTTCATTACCCCTATTATGGCATTGGACGCAGTCGAAGTCAACGGGTTCACATACGTTTTGCGGCCCATCTGCGATTATTTTCATTTTCTCCCCCTTGACAAGTCGGGGTTGGTTCGGTATACTATCCTTCGCTGCCTCGGAGGCTATAGGCTCCAGGAGATCCCAAGGACGAATACGAGCGTTAAGGACGAATATGCCCTGCTGAAAACTAAGCCGCTCGTCCTTGAATGGGACATCAGCCTGGGCGTCGGCGATAGCGAACCGCCGCCACGACCTTGTTGTAGATTGTGGCAAATGCCTCGTCCGGGTACAGGTGAAGGACACTGATAAAAGGTACTCTCAGGTGTCCATTGCTGTCTTTCTTGATTCGAGCCTAAAAGATCACGCACGACGACAAAACCGGTCTACCTGCCGAAAATAGACCGAAGCTTCCGGCTTGAAGCCGAACATTTTCATCGTAGGACGTCAGTCACGATCCCCTATCAGCCTGCCAAGAACAACCAGCCCAAAGGTTGTTTGACGGCTGAAGACGATTTCTGGTAAGTACGCGCTCGTAGCTCAGTGGATTGAGCACTTGTTTGCGGAATAAGAGGCCGCAGGTTCGAGCCCCGCCGGGCGCACTCTCCAGAGAAACAAGAAGCCACCCTTCGCGGGTGGCTTTTTTGTTTGTCGCCCCACATTCCAACTCCCCTGCATAAAGCATGCCAACAGACGCAACAAGAGCCGCCGGGGTCGTGTGACTCCGGCGGCTCTTGTGTGTGGACCTAATTGCTTGGGGGCATCAGGACCGTGTTGATGGCGTGGATGACGCCATTGCTGGCCTTGACGTCGGCCTTGACCACGGTGGCATTGTTGACCATGACCTTGCCGTGGACCGTCTTGATCTGCAAGGTGGCGCCTTCCACGGTAGGCGGGGAGGTCGGCGAGGTCATTGCCATGGCCTGCTTCGCACTCACGGCGGCTCCGGCGATGACGTGGTAGGTGAGAATCTTGACCAGCTTCGACTTGTTGGCCGGCTTCAGCAGCATCGCCACCGTGCCGTGGGGCAGCTTGGCGAAGGCGGCATCGGTGGGGGCGAAGACCGTGAACGGGCCGTGGCCCTTCAGGGTGGCGACCAGGCCAGCGGCCTTCAAAGCGGCGACGAGGGTCTTGAACTGTCCGGCCTTAATGGCGGTCTGGACGATGTCAGCGGCGCGCGCCGGGGCGGGGGCCGCGAAGGCCAGCGCGGTGGCGGCCATCATGGCAGCAACCGGGAGAGATGCCTTGCGGGTGAAGTGCAGCATCGGGGTATTCTCTTTTCTAAAGGTGACGAGGGGGTGCAAAGGGCGGCCCCTCTTTATCCATATACCCGTTCGTCTTGGGATGCACCCCTCATCCCGGCGGGTACCGCGTTTGTAACCGCGCGTTAATCTGGCGAATCACTCGCCCCTCCCCTTCGAGCGTTCATGCGGCGCAGGCGCTCCGCCATCGTCTTCATCACGGACAGGGCAAAGTGCGGCGTTTGCTGCACCAGAAACGCGAAGCGCTGTTCGTCCACCGGCACCACCTGGCAGGGGGTCTTGGCGCGCGCCCCCGCACTGCGCTCCTTACCCTCGATCAGCGCCATCTCGCCGAAGATCTCCCCGACGTCCAGGGTTTCCACCACGTCCGCCCCGACGAGGATCTCCACTTCGCCTTCTTTGACGACGTACATGAAGTCACCGGGCTGTCCCTCCTCGAAGATCATCTGGCTGGCCGCATAGGTCTCGAAATTGTCCGCCGTGCGGAACAGGTTGGTTTTTGCCATCAGTCGTCTCCTCGTTTTCTCGAAGGTTTGCGGCCGACGTCTTTCCGGTCCCGGTCAAGCATCCGAGTGCCTGTTGCACACAGGGGTGGGCGATTCCTGCGCGCAGGAACATTCCGCACCCCCACTCTGTTGGACCAGGCATGACCAGCACGACCACCTTCCAAGACAGGCTCGCGGGGGCGGGCCTGTGGCCGCTGACGGCGACGAATATCGAGACGCTGCAAGTCAATGTCGGCAAGCGCTGCAACCAAGCCTGCAAGCACTGCCACGTCGAGGCCGGCCCGAACCGCACCGAGGTCATGACTCCCGAGACGGCGGGTCTCGTAGTTGATGCTCTGAAGAGGCACCCGCAGATCAAGACGCTGGACATCACCGGCGGTGCCCCTGAACTCAACCCGAGCTTCCGGTATTTGGTGACCGAGGCGAAGAAGCTGGGCCGGCATGTCATAGACCGCTGCAATCTGACCGTCCTGTTCGAGCCAGGGCAGGAGGACACCGCCCGGTTCCTGCGTGGTCACGACGTGGACGTAGTCGCCTCGCTGCCCTATTACCTCGCCCAGCGCACCGACGCCCAGCGCGGCCTGGGCGTGTTCGACTTGAGCGTGGAGGGCCTGCGCCTGCTGAACTCGCTCGGGTACGGCCGTGAGGGCGGCCCCACGCTGGATCTCGTTTATAACCCGACCGGCGCCTTCCTGCCGCCCGCCCAGGCGGAGATCGAGGCGGAATACAGGCACGAGCTGGACAAGCGCTACGGCATCGTGTTTTCCCACCTCTACACGATCACCAACATGCCGATTTCGCGGTTCCTGCACTTCCTGGAGCGGTCCGGCAACCATGACCGATACATGGAGAAGCTGACACAGGCATTCAACCCCGCCGCCGCCGAGGGCGTCATGTGCCGGAGCTTGGTCAGCGTCGGCTGGGACGGCTTGCTCTACGACTGCGACTTCAACCAGATGCTGGACCTTCCGGTCGTGCCGGGCCAGGCGCGGCACGTCCGCGACTTCGATGGGGCGGCCCTCGCTCGGCGGGCCATCACGGTCGGGTCGCACTGCTTCGGCTGCACGGCGGGGGCAGGGTCGTCCTGCG
>JANOOM010000279.1:0-4497 GCA_031421335.1 Armatimonadota bacterium | reverse complement strand
GGAGGCGGCGGCGCATCTGGCGGCGCTCGGGCTTCCCTCGGACCGCTTCTTTTTCCATGTGGGCGGCAACCAGCCTTACAAGAACCGGCTGATGGTCCTCAAGATCTACCAGGTTCTCCGCCGCATGGCAGGGGACGGCGGCCCCAAGCTCGTCCTCGCGGGCAAAGCGATCTCCGAGGAGATGGCTCAATACATCTCGCAGCAAGACTTGGCGGACCACGTCTTGGAGCGCAACGATGTCGCCGAGGAGCAGCTACGCGCGATGTACTCGCACGCAGCCTGTCTGATCTTCCCATCTTTGTATGAGGGGTTCGGCCTGCCGATCATAGAAGCGCAGGCGAGCGGGTGCCCCGTCTTCACTTCGGATCGCGCCCCCATGACCGAGGTCGGCGGGGGCGGGGCGGTCTACTTCGACCCGACCGACCCAGACGGGGCGGCGCGGGTGATCGCCGGGAATCTGGCCGACCGGGACCGCATGGTCGAGGCAGGCTACTCTAACGTGAAGCGCTTCGCACCCGACCTCATGCTCGACGCCTACATGGACGTCTACCGGCGCCTCGCGGGCGGCTAGGCCGCTCAAGCGGCTTCCGCCTTGTGCTCGTAGTACTCCGAGATGTGCTGATAGACATGATCCGGGAAGTTCAGGTCCCGGTACACGTTGCCGTCGTCCGGGTCGTCCGGGTTGGGGATGATCGGGAACTCCTGCTCCTGCTGGTACTGCAAGATCTTCTCGCGCTTGGGCGGGTTGTAGTCCTTGGACTGTACCTGGAGGAAGAGCGAGCGCGCCTGCTCCTCGCTAAAGTCCTTGTCCTTGGCGAGTTCGGAGACCACCTCGTCTTCGCTCAAAAAGTGGCGGGCCACCATCGTGAAGACGAGCCGGCCGTAGTGGCCAATGTCCTTCTTGTGGTCCAGCGCATCCAGCAGATGCGCCATCATCGCGTTCTTCTTCAGATCTTCCACGGCCATCGGAAAGTTTCTCCTGTCTGATTTTATGTGACAGGAGGATTGTTTCCAGGCGGGCACCGTATCAAACAAAAACTGGACCGGAATCAAACATTTGTTTGCATGGCGCGCGCCTGTCGCGCCAGCTCGCTCTGCGGGTACTTTTCCAGCAGGCTCGACAGCCAAGCCCGCGCTTCGCCGGGTGCCTCCGCCCGCAGGAGCTGCCCCAGCTTGAGCCGCGCCATCTCGTCTTCAGGCGCGTGGGGCGTTTCTTCGGCCAGGGCGCGCAGGAGGGCGACGGCAGTTCCCGTGTCTCCCGCTGTTTCCGCCGCCCCGGCCAGCCGCAGCCGCTCGCGCGGGGACAGGGCCAATGCCAGCCCCAGAGCGCGCGCCTCGCCGGCGCACCGGGCGGCCGACACCAATCCGCCTCCTTTAAGGAACGCGCGGACGGCCCCCAGCATCTCCAGGCTCGCGCCGGTCCGCGCTTCTTCCATCTCCCGCGCGTCCCCGCTTCCTGCGGCAGCGAGCAGTCGGGCCAGTTCCGCCCGCACCGGGGCGTTGTCTGGGTCGCGGTCCAAAAAGGCCCGGTACTTGTTCAGGGCCAGAGTCAGATCGCCGCGCCCGCGCGCCGCTGCGGAGCGGGCGTCTTGCAGCAGATAGTCCTGCCGCCCGTCGCGCAGTAAGCCGGTGAGTTCGGCGGCGACTAGGCCGAACACGAACCCGCCGATGTGCGCCCAGTAGGCCGTGTTGCTCGCCAGCGGGAGCCAGGGGTAGGCGACCTTCTGGGCGTCGGAGAGCCACAGGAAACTCAGGCCGCCCGCGAGGTTCCACAGCAGCCACAGGCCCAGGCCAGCCACGGCGGGGACTTCGAGCTGCCCCCACTCCCGGAAGAACAAAGACGCCGGAATCCAGAACATCTTGATATTTGCCCGGTGGAACCGCACCGCGAACGGGGCGAGGACGGCCGAGATTGCCCCTGATGCCCCGATCAGCGGGGCCGACGTCTCCTGCCCGCGCAGCAGCACGACCGACATGTGGAGCAGGGAGGCCGCGACGCCGCCCCCAAGGTACAGGGCGAGAAACGCTTCGCGCCCGAGGGCTTCCTCGACATGCGAGCCGAACACCCACAGGAAGACCATGTTGCCGACGAGGTGGCTCAGGCTCGCGTGGAGGAACAGGCCCGTCAGAAGGGCGACGAAATGGGGATGGTCGGGGATCAGGCCCCAGCGCGGGGCTGCGCCCGGCCCGACCAGGAAATAGGAAGCGACGTTAAGGGCGATCAGCGAGTAGGTGACCCAGGGTACGCGCCGCCCACGCCGGTCGGTGCCGAAGGGCAGCGGCAGCACCAGTGTCAGTAGTAGGAGCCAGTAGGGGGATGCGAACATAAGATCGGCCAGACCTCAGGCCAAAACCTCGCCAGGCTTCAGAGCGTGGATCTGCGGCCTCAGCTCAAGCCGCCCCAGCTCGATGGCGAACGCCTCGACGGTACCGGTCAGGGCCGGAAAGGTGCCGTAGTGGGTCGGGACGACGTGCGGGGCGTTCAGCAGGCGACAGGCGTGGGCCGCCTGACGCGGCCCCATGGTGTAGCGGTCGCCGATGGGCAGCAGGGCGAAGTCGGGGGCGTACAGGGCGCCGGTCAGGGCCATGTCGCTGGACAGTCCAGTGTCGCCGGCGGCATACAGCACCAGCCCGTTTTCCAGAGTCAGCACGAACCCGACCGCCTGGTTTCCGGGGAAGCCGCCCTGGCCGTCAATGATCTGGCTGGCGTGATCGGCGCGGGTCATGGCGACCGAGATGCCATGCGTCTGGAGCGACCCGCCGATGTTCATGGCCTCGTTGTTTTCCAGTCCCTTGCCTTCCAGCCAGGCGGCGATGTCCGCCGTGCAGAGGACCGAAGCGCCGCTCGCGCGGGCGTTCGTCACCAGGTCGCCGATGTGGTCGGCATGACCATGCGTGACCAGGATCAGGTCGAGCGGCCCGACCTGTTTCTTGTCTTCGGGACAGACTGGGCTGGACTGGACCCAGGGGTCCAGCAGGATATTGACGCCGCCTGGCGTCCGCAGGTGGAACGTCGAGTGGCCGAGGGAGGTGAGCGCGCCGCCGCCAAAAAACGCCATTGTTGCTCCTTAAATTGTCACGGGAACGCGCCGGCCGGTGGCCGACGACTCGATGGCGGCGAACACCATGGCGAGGCTCTTGATGTTGTCGTGACACTCCCCCATCGGCGTCTCCCCGGTGCGGAGCGCGTGCAGGAAGTCCCGGAGCGACCCGGCAATGCTGCCCGGCACGCCGGACGGCACCGGGGCAGTGTACGTGTCTGTGTCGCTGAGAAACCCGCCGCTCTTGGTCACCACATCCGCCGAAAGCGCCTCCGCCCCGTCCCAGACCGCCGTGCCGTGCGGCCCGACTGCGCGCCAATCCGCCTCCCAGGAAGTGTTCTTGCCCTCGGCACACCACGACCCGCGGTAGGTGTAGCGCAGGCCGCCCGTCATCTCAAACAGGGCTGTCGCGCTGGAAGCGCCCTTGTACCAGCTCCAAGCGGGGTTGAACTCCTCACAGTAGACGGAAACCGGGTCGGCCTGGGACAGATACCGGGCCTGGTCCAGCGTATGGATCGCCATGTCCAGCAGCAGCACGCTCGCCATCTCGTCCCGGAAGCCGCCGAAGTGCGCGCCGATGTAGAAGTCGGAGTTCAGGATGCCCAGCGCGCCCATCCGCTCCGCGATCAGCGCCCGAAAGGCGGTGATCCGGGCGTCATAGCGGCGGCTCTGGCTGACCATGTAGAGCTTGCCGGACTTCTCGGACGCGGCCACCATCTCCCGCGCCCGCTCCATGCTGTCCGCCATCGGCTTCTCGCCCAGCACGGGAACGCCCGCCACGAGGGCCTGGACCGTCACATCCCGGTGCGCCTCGGGGACCGAGACGTCCACGACGAAGTCGGGCTTGACCTCGGCCAGCGCCCTACCCAGATCGTCGCCCGTGTGCAGGCCCGAGAGCTGCAACCCGTCCGCGGCTTCCGCCGCCGCGCCGGGCTTGATGTCCACCCACCCGGCGACTTCAACGTCGGGGTGGTCTTTGAGGTTGCTGCCCCAGGTCCGCCCCATACCGCCCGCGCCGACGAGAAGTGCTTTGAATGCTGTCATGCCGCTGTTCCTTTTTATGCCGACGCGCGCCGCGCCTTGCGGAGATCATGGTCGGCTTGTAGCCGAAGCCAGTAGCCTTCCGAGAGACTGAGAAGTCTGGCGGGCGATTGGGGCCGGGGATCGGGACGAGTGAATTCACTCGCTCCGCGCCGGACCTGTCCAGGGGACAGAAGACTGAACAAAGAGCTACCGCTGGCGGCCCGCTTCTGAAAACATCTTCCCTTGTCCCTTGGACAAATCTTGGCGGAGCGGGTGAATTCATTCACTCGTTCTACTCTTGTCCAAACTCGTCTCGCGCCCATGAGGGGCGCCTTCATCCTCATTATACCGCAGCCTGCTTCCAGAGTGCGATGCTATTCCTACCGTCGCACGCTCCCCGGAACCAGGCGTCTGCAAAGACAGGCGCCTTCTG
>JANOOM010000278.1:0-1511 GCA_031421335.1 Armatimonadota bacterium | reverse complement strand
TTGGTGGCGGCAAGCCAAGATCGGGATGTGGCTGCACTGGGGGCCACAGTCAGTCGGCGAAGATGGCGATTGGTATGCCAAATGGATCTATATGCCGAGTCATGCGTGGGGTGGCTACACGCGGGTTTACCCCAATCACCTCCAACGCGTGGGGCATCCGAGCGTCACTGGTTATAAGGACATGCTGCCGCTTTGGAAGGCGGAGAAATGGGACCCGGACAAACTTATGGCGCTCTACAAGCGGGCCGGTGCCCGCTACGTGATCGGTCAGGGACTGCACCATGATAATTTTGATCTGTGGGACTCCAAATACCAGCCGTGGAATTCAGTGAATATCGGCCCGCACCGCGACATCCTCGGCGGCTGGCAGAAAGCGGCGAAGAAGCAGGGTCTTCGCTTTGGCATCGCTTTCCATGGCGACTATTCGCTATGGTGGTATCAGCCGGCGTATCTGGCGGATCTCTCCGGCCCGCTCAAAGGTGTGCCCTACGACGGCGCACAGAACTACGATGGCAAAGACACCTGGTGGCAGAAGATGGGATTGAGTTTGAGAGACCTCTACGGCATTGACCTCAAAGCCGATGTCGCTTTCCCAACGGACTTCACGGGCGATCCGAACGAGTTCCGCATGCGCGATCCGCTGTCGCACGGCATCCCGAACGGCGACTTGAGTGTGCATCGGGATTTTGCCGTCTGGTATGCGACGAAATGGACGCGGCGTGTGGTTGACGCGATTGACCAGTTTTCGCCTGACTTCATCTACTTCGATGGCGGCGCCAGCTATCCATTCTGCGGGTATGGCACAGGTCGCGGCCTGCGAGCCGACGCCACGCCGCGCGTCATCGCCCACCTTTACAACAAGAGCATCCTCCAAAACGGTGGCAAACTCGAAGCGATGGCCTTCACCAAGGGTGCCGACGATCCCCGTGCCGTGGCCGTCAACTTCGAGTCGTGCTTCCCGGACGGCATTAAGCGCGATCAGCCGTGGCAAACGGAGGTCAGTCTGGGCGAATGGTTTTACACGAAGGGGACGTTTTATGAAAGCGGCATGGTCATTCACCAGATGCTGGAAGCCGTTTCGCGCGATGGCAACTACGTCATCAACATTCCGCTCACACCATCGGGGGAGCTCGATCCCGGTGGCCTGAAGACGCTGCACGACATGGGTGACTGGATGGACGTGAACAGCGAGGGCATTCACGATTCCAGTGCCTGGGACGTTTGGGGCGAAGGCAGCGTAATCATGAAGCGCGGCAATCTTGATCAAGACCATGCAAAGACGCCTTATACCGGCAAAGACATCCGCTTCACGACGAAGAAGGGTTCCATTTATGCTTGGCTGATGGCGTGGCCCGCCGAGGGGCAGGCTCTCATCCGTTCGCTCGCCACGCCGGCGGGCAGAGTCACCGGCGTTAAGCTGCTCGGCTGCAAGGAGAAGTTGGATTGGAAGCAAACGGATGCGGGACTGACTGTTCATTTGCCTGCTGCTCAGCCGTGTCAATTTGCCTACG
>JANOOM010000277.1:0-2423 GCA_031421335.1 Armatimonadota bacterium | reverse complement strand
GGCCTTACCGCCCCCAACGTCGCTTCTCTCTTTCAAGGAGTGTTACACACGATGAAAACAATGAAGATCGCCGCCGCCCTCGGCGGCCTCGCCGTGGCTGGGACCATCGGCGGCGTCCTTACCGCGTGGTCCCTGCCCAAGCCGCAAACGCCACAGCAACTACTCGCACAGGTCCATGCCCACTACAAGGGGTTTGCCTCCTTCTCTACCTTGGTGACTCGTCGGGGCAGTTTCACAGCCGAATCCGGCGGCATCGTGCAACATCTCTATTGGCGGCGCGGGGGGAAGTTCGAGATGCAACGCACCAGCCCTGATAGCGCAAAGTGGCCTGACATCTACTCGGACGGGAGCCGGGTGGTGTCAGTGTTCCCAAAGAACGGGAAGCGGAAAGTTGAGCCCCTGAGCTTATCGCCGGACATGCTGCCTGAGTGGCCGGTGGCAGGGGGAGAGCTTCTTGAATGGCTTCAATCCACACCGGCAAGTGAACAGGCTTTCAGCCCGAACCTCGACAAGACGATCATCTGGCGATATGGCCCGCGAACCTCTTGGCATGGGCAGAAGGTAAAAGAGATCCGCGTGACGGGGCCGTCACCCAAACAAACAGGGCAAATCTCGTTTTTCGTTGATGAGTCTCACCAGGAACTTGTCGGGGTTGAACTCCTGTCATCGCCCAACCTCGCCCGTTGGGATTACACCTACACAGATCAGAAGGAGGACCCGCCCCTGCCCGCCACGTTGGGTGACGCCCCCTAGCGCGGCCCGACCGAGGAAGACGGCGCGGCGAGCGGGTATACTGAATCCATGACTTACCGCGCCGTTTTTTTCGACCTCGACGACACGCTCTACGACGACTCCGCCTCCTGGCACAGCGACGCGGCGGGGACAGCCGCCTTAGCCGCAGAGAAAACGCCCACCCTCGACGCCCAGGCGCTCGCACAGGGGTACTTGGACCACTCCGACACCTACTGGAGCGCGCTGGACCCGACCCGCGAGACCCGGCCCATCCTCGCCATCCGTGCCGCGCTGTGGCTGGACGCGCTCCGCGCCCTCGGCCACGACGACGCGCGGCTCGCCGGGGAACTGGCCCACGAGTATGGCCGCCGCCGATCCACCGGCCTGGCCCTCTTCCCGGACGCCGTCCCCCTGCTCACGGCCCTGCGGGCGGCGGGCAAGACGCTGACGCTGATTACGAACGGCCTCCAGTCCACGCACATCGAGCGGATCGCCCTGCTCGGCTTGGAAGAGCACTTCGACCATACGCTCATCTCGGACGCCGTCGGCATGGCGAAGCCCGACCCGCGCATCTTCCACCACGCCCTCGAACTCGCCGGCTGCGCCCCAACCGAGGCCGCCATGGTCGGCGACAACCCCGTCAACGATGTCGCGGGCGCCCAGGCCGTCGGCATTCCCGCCTTCTGGTTCAACCCGCATGGCCACGCCCTGCCCACGAATGTGCCCGTTCCGACCGGCGGCGAGGTCAAGACGCTGGCCGCACTCCACCCCCTACTGCTTCCCTGAGCCGGCGGCCTTGCGCCGCTCGCGCAGGAACCCCACAATCATCACGAACCCCTGCGCGGCCATGATGCTCGTCACGAAGTAGAACACGAATTCTTCTAAAGGCAGCGAACCCGCGTAAATCCCCACGACGCGCGTCCGGTCCACCTGCCAGATGCCATGCCCCAGCGCGAACGCATCGCACGCCCCGAGATACAGCGTCGCCAGGACGACGGATGCCGCCAGCAGGCGCCGCCAGCGCCAAAGCTCCCGCCAAGCCGCCGCCCACTGGATCGCAATGACCGGCAGCGCCCAGGTCAGTTCATAGATCAAGTATGTCCAGTGCCTCATAGCGCGTCGGCCTTGCCCTCTTCCGAACGGGGCTTCAGGAGTGGCGCGAGCGCGACCAGCAGTAGGCACAGGAAAATGCCCTGGGCGAAGTAAAAGGCATACTCCTCCCAGGGCAGAGAAAAGACGAAGTGGCTGCGGGGGGCGAAAGTGGAGTCGAACGTCCAGAGCTTCGTCGCCGCCGCGTGGTTGTCCCACGGCGATGTGTAGACGAAGGCCAGCCCGCAGACAAGCGCGCAGGAACCGTAATGCCGCCCGCGAAGGCGCCCGCGCACCAGCACGACGAGGAAGACGATGGGAACGACGAGGAAGACGAGTAGGAACTGGGCGTAAGTCATGCCCCATTATAGCCGAAAGAACACGGCTTCAATGAGGGCATCAGAAAGGAGCCTAGTGGAGCACGGCTCAGTTCCAGAGCGCCACAGGGGTGCCCGGCCCATTTGGACGCGCGGGCCGGCGAGGCCGGCTCCTTTCAGAGCAGAGGCACCACCAGCGTGACAAGGGCATAAGTGTTTCCGGGGCGGCTTCGCCGGCCAAAATCGTCTCCGCTCTGGATCAGACCGTTACTTCGGATTACAACA
>JANOOM010000276.1:0-6713 GCA_031421335.1 Armatimonadota bacterium | reverse complement strand
CCTCTGAGGCCCCCTGTCCCCTCGGCGCGCAGCGCCTTCCAGCGAGTGAATTCATTCACTCGCCCGAACCCGCCCGGCTGCCCCGTCGCTGGAACCCACTGCGTAACATCAGTTAGCAGGACCGATATTGGTCGTCGTGATTAAGCCCTCTGGCCGACAGGCGCGCAAGGCTCTTCGCGCATGGGGTGAATTCGCTGCGACTTCGGGATCCCCTGCGTTCTGTTGTTCCACGGCCCCATTATACCATTGAAGCGCGCTCCCCTGCCGACAGGGTTTGAGCGCGATTAGGAACATCCCTTGTCTCCCATTACCCCCACAGCTTCCGGTCGAGCGCGCGGTACTGGATGGCCTCGGCGACATGGGCGAGCTGGACATCGTCCTGGGCGTCGAGGTCCGCGATTGTCCGGGACAGTTTTAGGATGCGGTCGTAGGCGCGTGCGGACAGGCCGAGCTGCGAGATAGCCGCCCGCAGCAGGTCCTTGACGTCGTCGGCGACGTGGCAAAACTGCTTGATCTGGCGCGCACCCATGTGGGCGTTACAGTGCAGGTCCGTCTTGTCGAAGCGCTGCTTCTGCCGCTCGCGCGCCCCCAAGACGCGGCCCCGGATGGAGGATGATGGCTCGCCGGTCCCGCCGCCCTGGATCATCTCGTCTTGGCGCAGGCGCGGCACCTCGATGTGAATGTCAATGCGGTCCAGCAGCGGCCCGCTGATGCGCTGTAGGTATTTGGCGATGGTGGGCGGCGAACAAGCGCAGGTCTTGACCGTGTCACCGTAGTACCCACAAGGGCAGGGGTTCATGGCGGCGACGAGCATCAGGCGGGCCGGGTAGGTCATGGTCGCCGCCACACGGGCGATGGTGACGTGGCCGTCTTCCAGGGGCTGGCGCAGCACTTCCAGCACGTCGCGTTTGAATTCGGGCAGCTCGTCGAGAAAAAGAATTCCATTATGGGACAGCGAGACCTCGCCAGGGCGCGGCGTGCTGCCGCCGCCCGCCAGGGCGGCATTGGAGATCGAGTGGTGCGGGGACCGGAAGGGCCGCCGCGTGACGAGGGCGGTGTGGCTGCCCAGAAGCCCGCCGACCGAGTAGATCTTGGTCACGTCCAGCGACTCTTCAAGCGTCAGCGGCGGCAGGATGGACGGGACGCGGCGGGCCAGCATAGTTTTGCCCGAGCCAGGCGGCCCAACAAGTAAAATATTATGACCGCCAGCCGCGGCGACTTCGAGGGCGCGCTTGACGTGCTCCTGGCCTTTGACCTCGCAGAAGTCCGGGTCGTCGGGGTTGGGGAGGTGCAGCAGAGCGCCGGGATCAGCCGTCAGCGGCGTTTGTGAGTCGAAGTCGTTGAGCAGCAGGACAACATCGGCAAGGGAGCGGACGCCGTAGACCTTAACGTCGCCGACGATGGCCGCCTCCTGGGCGTTAGCCTCGGGGACGACGAGGAAGGGGCGCTTGTCCGCCCGCGCCTTGATCGCCATCGGCAGGACGCCGGACACGGGGCTGACAGCCCCGTCGAGGGCCAGCTCGCCGACGAACATGCCGCCGCTGATGTGCTCGGTCCGCACCTGCCCGGTCGCGGCCAGAATGCCGACGGCGATGGGGAGGTCGAAGGCCGGCCCCTGCTTCTTGATGTCGGCGGGGGCGAGGTTGATGGTGATGCGCCGGAGCGGGAAGTCCAGGCCCGTGTTCTTGATGGCGCTGCGGACCCGCTCGCGCGACTCCTGGACGGCGGCGTCGGGCAGGCCGACGATGGTGAACATCGCCAGTGAAGAGGAAATATCGACTTCGACCCGAACGATATACGCATCAATGCCGAGAATGGCGCTGGAATCTATCTGAGAGAGCATCGTTTGTTCCTCCTAAACTTCAAGTCACGTCCGTGTGTGATTTGGCACTATTCGCGGGCGGGGGTGGCTTTTCCTCCTACGAATCTCGGGGTGCTCTTGTATTCTTGCCGGAAAAAGCTAGACCCCGTGTTTGTTCTCACGCGTCGGCCCGAAGGAGGCGACAAGTCAACCATCATCATCGGCGCGGATATATCCGTGGCCGTCGTGGAAGTCAAGGGCGAACAAGTCAGGATAGGCGTAAGCGCGCTGTCTGATGTGACCGTTCACCGTCAGGATGAGTGCTGCGGATTTGCGGGAGTTAAATAGCGCAGTCAAGAAAGCGGTGACTCTCATGGGGGTGGTCTGACGAACAACCCGTCCTTGTCCCACGGACGCGTTGTGGCAACCCTGAATGTTTATGTGCGCCGCCATCCTGGTACACATATCAGGTAAAGACTTTCTCTCAGGACGGCATAATCGCGGGTAGACGTCCCTCAACAGGCCGTTATCCTTCGCAAGCGAACAGGGCAAACCGTCCGAAAGGGCGGGACGCAAAGCTACGGGCCTTTCTTTCAGGAATGGCCGCCGGGCTACCGAACTGCGACGATTACGAAGGAGAAACCCATGAACACACAGAAAACGGCCCGGCTCCTTGCGCTCTTGTCGGGGATGGCGATGATTGGTATGACGGCGGCACACGCCGCCCAGCCGGCGAAAGCCGTGTCCGCGAAGGCTGCTGTGATGCCCCTGGCGGTAACGGTGAAGCTCGGCGAGGCGATGCTCGAGGAATACCACGGCGGAGACCCCGCCCGGCGGACGACCATCCTGCGCGGCGGGGATGTCGCGCAGAAGGCCAAAACCGAAGGCGGCGGCAAGAAGCGCTCGTAGGGCAGAGAGTTCACGGTGAAGGGGAGGCCAGCGATGGCCTCCCCTTCGTTTGTTCCGGTGTTCGTCACGGGGCGGTCACCCGTTCAGCGGCAGGACGAGCGACGGGGTAGGGATGGTGTGGTCGGCACGGGTGGCGATGATGCTGGTGCCGACGGCGAAGTATTCGATGACGTGGCTGCCCCAGCCGTGCGAGTTCTCTTTGATGGTCGCCCCGACGATGCCGTCCGCTTGGAGCTGCTCCGCTTCGGCTTGCATCCGGGCGAGGGCGAGTTCGCGGGCGTCGTAGATGGCCTGGGTGTAGGTGGGCATCTCGACGTTCTGGCCGACCTGGGAGAACCACGCCTTGACGCCCTGGTAGCCGACGTGGTAGACGCAGTTGCCCATGACGAACGAGACGGGCCGGTAGCCGGACTTGATCAATGTCCAGAAGTCCTGCCCGCTGAGATCGCTGGTGAAGGGGCGGCCGTTCGGGGCGCGGTGGCTCTCGCCGTTGCGGGCCTTGATAGCGGTGCCGATGGCGATGAACTCGGCCAGGTTCTCGCCCCACTCCTGCCGGCCTACTTCCAGGCGGACGCCGACGATGCCGTCCGCGCCGATGCTGTCGGCCTCCTCCTCCATGCGCGTCATCGCAAGCTCGCGGGCGTGGTACATGGCCTGGGTCAATGTTTCCAGTTCCATACTCTGGTTCATAGCGGGCTTCTGCCAGCCGATGTGGTAAATGCTGGACCCGACGACCAGGCCGAGCGGGTCGAACCCGGCTTCCTTGACCAGCAGGAACTCGTTGACGGACAGGTCACTCGTGAACAGGCCCTTCTGGTTAGCGCCGGGCCTCATGGCGGCGAGCCGGCCTCGGGCGTGGGCGGGCAGGCCCTCCTGGGAGCCGGGGGCGTAGGGATTCGGCATGGTTTGGTTCTCCTTAGATCAACTGAGCGGCATAATAGGCCGGATGACCGGCTGATATTTCATGAACGGCGCGATGGCCGTGCCGAGGACGAAAAAGCGGACGATCAGGTCCCGGCGCTTCTGCTTGGGGTCACCTTCGGACAATTCGACTTCCACCTCGCGGAAAGAAACCTGCTTCTCGATCTTCACGCCGACGATGCCGGCCGCGCCGAGCTGCTCCGCTTCCTGTTCCATAGTGCGGACGGCAAGGCGGCGCGACTCGTCGAACCCGAAGGTGTACTCGCGCAGCTCCTGGTTGACGCGGGCCGCCCCGTTCAGGAGGCGGCTTCCGGTGATCCATTTGGTCGCGTTCGTCGTCACCTGCTGGTAGACGCAGGTGCCGTAGGCGACGCCGACGGGCCGGTGTCCTGCGCTGAGGAGCGCCCAGAACTCCTGGCCCGACAGGGCGGACACGAAGGGCGCGGACGCTGCCGCAGTGCCTTGCCAGTGGATCGCCGTCCCCACCGCGCTCACTTCCAGCATTCGGTCGTCCCAGGCGGACGGCTTGGCCGTCAGCGTCACGCCGACGATGCCGTGCGCGCCCAAAACCTTCGCTTCCGCTTGCAGGCGAGATAAAGCCAGTCGCCACGCCTCATTGTGCGCCCGCGAGACGACGGAAAGCTCCATGCTGGCATAAACCGCTGGCGGCTGCCAGCCGACGCGGTAGGAGCAGTTGCCGGTCACCTGCCCCAAGGGGACGATGCGCTCCGCCCGCGTCAGAACGAACTCGTTGACGCTGAGGCCGCTGGTGAAAAGCCGGGGGTTCCCGCGCAGGGTCCGCAGTCGCCACTCGGCATTCAGCGGCAGGCCGCCCAGCATGAGCTGTTCCTGGCTCCGCTTGTTGCGCCAGTCGTCGTTTGACTTGCCCTTGATGGTTGCCATGTTAATGCTAGAGACCCGGCGGGCGCGATAAAGTTGCATTTCGCATCACGGCCTCATGGGGGGGCGGCGGCCAGACTTCACCTTCGTCTTGGTTGCTTTTCTCCTCACTGCGTCTCATCAAAGGTCGTTTTCGCATCTCAAAGATAAACTTCGCGAGGCAAAAATCAACTAAGGCCGCAATAAAACAGGAGCGCAGGCCAACAAGAAACCAACCTATTATGTAATCACTACTCATGGAACTGCCCGGATGATAACAGAGATATAAGCCCCGCCCTGTTAGCCAGAGGAGCAGAGGCGTTAAGCTCCATACTGATACGCTGTTCACGGACAGAAGACTCGTAAAAACAGGGGAGAAGTACAGTGAGAAGAAGACAACGGCAACTGGCAAACAATACCCTGCCTGTACGATCCAAGCTGCTCTGTACCCATAGTCAAGGAAGATGGAGCTGCCTAATTCCATCACACCCGCCGCAAGCCCAGACAGAACGGCAAATCTACAGGCACGGGCATCAAGCTTGCCGGTGTCTCTCATTCTGAACATGTGTGAGGCTCCACTACATCTCAACCTGCCAATGTCATCGCATAGTTAATCGCTGGGAGTTCGCCGCCCGAAGCGACGACGGCAGTTCCAATAGCCGTGAATTCGATCATCATGCCCTGACTTGTTCGGCCCTGCCGGTTGAGCGTCCGCTTGGTCTCAACCGTGATGCCGAGGACGCCGTCGGCTCCCAGTGTGGCGGCCTGGGCTTCCAGGGCGGCGAGAGCGCTGTGGCGGGCGGTATACAGCCCACGCGTGAAATCGCTGCGCTCGACGTTCTGCCCGGAACCCGAGATCTCCTGCTGAACGCGCTGGTGGTACTGCTGGTAGTAGACACAGACGCCCAGGGCGACGCCGACGGGGCGGTAACCGGCCGCCGTCAGTGCGAAGTAGTCCTGGCCCGAAAGGGTGCATGTGAAGGGCCGGCCGCCCGGCCCCGGCGCACAGCCGCCGACCGCCGTTCCTAATACCGTATGCTCCCGGAGGTCTTCGGTCAGCGCGTTGTGCGTGGTGCGGATGCCGATGACGCCGGACGCGCCCAGTCGGTGGGCCTGCTTTTCGAGCCGGTCATAGGCGTCCTGGAGGACAAATGTCCGGGCGCGTGTCATCGGCTTCATGGGCCGGCTGGACGCCGGGCACTCGTCCTCGCGCGGCTGGTAGACGACGGTCCCCGCGACCACGCCCAGGACGGTCAACTGAGGATTCAGGACGAACTCGCTGACACTCAGGCGGCTGACGAACACGGCGCAGTTTCCCCTCAGCCCGTCAGGGGCAGCGCGTAGTCAATCGCCAGGGTGTCACTGCCCGAGGCGACGATCGCGGTGCCCAGGGCGGTGAACTCGACGAGCAGGTCCCGGCGCGTCTGGTTGTTGATCTCGACCTCACGGGGTTCGGCGGAGTTCTCGATCGTGACGCCGACCACGCCCTCGGCGGCGACGCGATGCGCCTCGTCGGCCAGCCGGGTCATGGCGGCGTGGCGGGCGGTGTAGACGGCCTGGGTGTAGTCGGTCAGCTCCTGGTTCACCATGCCGCCGCCGAAGAAGCCGCCTTGATTGACCCACTGGGTCTGATACGAGGCGACGTGGTAGTAGGTGCAGGTGCCGAAGGCGATGCCGACCGGGGCGAAGCCGCCGCGCCGCAGGGCATAGTATTCCTGCCCGGACAGGAGGCTGACGAAGGGGTGTTCGGGGACTGGGACGCCCGGCAGGGCGATGGCGGTGCCGCGGGCAGCGAACTCAAGCAGGTTCTCGCCCCACTCATACGACTGCCGCTCCAAGCGGACACCGATGACGCCGTGGGCGCCCAACGTTCGCGCTTCCTGCTGCAATCGTGAAATGGCGAGCAAGCGGGCGTGATACTGGGCGTGGCTGAGGGTGACGAGTTCCGTGCTGGAATACATGGGCGTGTACTGCCAGCCGACGTGGTAGATGGTGCTGCCCATGACCTGCCCGAGCGGGCGGACGCCCTCAGTGATGGACAGGGCGAACTCGTTGACGCTGAGGCTGCTGGTGAAGAACTTGCCGTTCTTGCGTAGCTCCGTCAGACGCAGCTCCGCGCCCAAGGGGAGGCGGCCCTGGGCGAGCCGTTCCTGGTCGCGCTTGGCGCTTTCGTCTACTTCTGTGTTGCGCTTGCCGAAGAGGG
>JANOOM010000275.1:0-5696 GCA_031421335.1 Armatimonadota bacterium | reverse complement strand
TGATCCTGGTGACGCACAACACGCGCGAGTTCAGCCGCGTCCCCGGCCTCCTCCTGGATGACTGGGAGGTCTAAGTCGGTTGACAGGCATGAAGAGGCGGGCAGAACTGAGGCAAAGGAGCACCACGATGGCAGACAATGGACCAGAGCATGACGTGTGGACCGACCCGGTCTCGCACCAAGAAGTTGACCCGGACAAGCGCGGGCCGAGCAGCTTTTATGGCGGGAAGACGTACCACTTCTCGGACGCCACCAGCAAGGAGACTTTTGACGAGGACCCGCAGCTCTGGGTGTCTACGGCGCACGCTTCCGAGACCTCGGCGCACTTGACGCCGACGGGCGAGCCGATGTAAAAGGGGAACTATGGCGAAAGGGGCGAAGACGCAGGGGGGCGGCGCGGGCGGGTTCCGCAACCCGCACGGGCTGCCGACGAAGACCTGCCCGGTTTGCGGAAGGCCGTTCACCTGGCGCAAGAAATGGGCGCGCGACTGGGAGCAGGTCGTGTATTGCAGCGACGGCTGCCGGGCGAAGGGGAAATCAGCCTGACGTCAGGCCGGGCCGCTGCCGACGGGCAGGACTTGAGTGGCTTGGACGTCGGCACGGGCCTCGTCCTGTTCGCGCTGGAGGGCCGGGGCGTCGCCGTCCTTGCGGGCGGCGGGGCGGGCGTCCTCGGTGTCCTTGGCGATGGTCTTCCGAACGATGTTTGCGGCCCGGCGGACGGCCACGACGTCGGTCCTGAACTGGGGGAACAGCCGGATCAAAATGACCTGGAGGGCGGCGGCGACCGGCACGGCCAGCAGGGTCCCGCCGATACCGAACAGGGTTCCACCGGCCATCAGCGAGATCAGCGTCAGCAGCGGGTGCAGGTTGACGCTGCCGCCGATGACGCGCGGGGCGAGGATGTTGTCGAAGACGATTTGGTGGATGAAGATCATCACCAGGACCAGCCCGACAGCGTTTGCGGTCCCGTGGGTCGCCAGGGCGACCAGGCCGATAAGGACCGTCGAGACCAGGGCGCCGAAGTAGGGGATGGTGTACAAAAGGCCCGCCGTGATTGCCAATGCCAGGGCGTAGTCGCGCAGGCCGAAGGCCCACAGCACGAGGAAGATGACCACGATGTCGAGCGCCATGACGGTCAGGACGCCGCGGACGTAGGAGCCGAACACGGCGATGATGTCGGTCACGGTGTTCAGGATGCCTTCGCGCTTCTCGCGCGGGAACAGCAACAGAGTTTTCCCCAGGATCTTGTTGAAGTCCAGCAGGATGAAGAACGTGATGATGGGGACGATGACCACCCAGACCAGGTTGCCGGCCAGGGCGGGCAGGTTATTCCCGAACCAGGTCAGGCCGTGCCCCAGCAACTCGGGGACGTGCCGGGCGTAGTTCAGCACGGGCGCGCGGGCGGCGATGGGAATGTGGTGGAGGGTCATCCAGTGGCCGGCCATGGCGGCGACCTCCTCCGGCTTGCCGGACAGCAGGGGCTTGGGGGCGTAGCGGGTGATCAGCTCGATCATCTGGACGCTGACCAGGCTCAAGCCCTTGATCATCAGGGCGAAGATCCCCAGGAACAGGACGTAGATGACGCCGATGGCCGCCCCGCGCGGGAAGCGCCATCCGAACAGGCCCTGCCGCTCCAACCGGTCCGCTTCGGGCGTCATGGTCATGGCGATGATGGTTGCCACGAGGAACGGGGGGATGAGGTCGCGCAGGGCGTAGAGCAGCCACAGCGTGACGGCGGCAAGGCCCAGCCAAGCCAGGACGGTGAAGAGTGAGACGACTTTTCGTTGTTCAAACGCGGGGAGAGAGGCCACGGGTGCTCCTCGGACGGTGCATGGGCCGGCACTAGCCGGCCATCAGGGGCAGCTTGATAAAGGTGCGAGGGGGGGCATCGCCCGGCTCCTCGTCCTCCACCTCGATATAGTTGTCTAGAATGTCGAACAGCTCGAAGAGGTCCTTGTTGGTGTTGGCGAAGACATCGTAGTTGTCTGCGACGTCGGACAGGTACAGCGGCTCACGGCTGGTCGGGCCAGCCTGTGCCAGCCAGCCGGCGAACACGGCGGCGGCCTGAGGGGAGGGCGTGCCGGACGGGTCGTTGTCGGCGATCGCCTTCAGGGTGCGTCCAAGCTCCATCGTCTGCGCTTGCAGCGAGGGGGCCTTTTCCGCCTCTGGGTTCGTTTTGGGCGGCATGGCGTCAGCCCAGCCTCTCTAATTGGTCCTCGATGCGGGTCAAGACTTTGGTCCGCAGGCCCTCGATGGCGGTCTCGCGGGAGCCGAAGTAGTTAATGGCGGTGTAGCCGCCGAAGCTGGTAAAGTTCTCATAGGTAGAGAACTTGGAGGCGCTGGCCGGGACGGCGACCGACTCCTTGGTCTCGGTGTCGGTGACCTCGACGGACTTGATGAAGGCCGTGCCGGGGTCGGCGTCCTTGATCCGCTCGTTGTAGGAGAGCCGGATGAGGAACTGCCGCCCGACGCGGGTGGTGTAGCGTTCGGTGATTTCCATAAGTGTCAGTGTACCCGATGATGGGCCGCGCGGGTTAATGGCGTAGGGGCGCGATTCATCGCGCCCCTCTTCTTGTCCCGCCCGATATGCCTAGAACCGCCGCTTCGGCTTGCCCTTCGGTGGGCGGGGGCGGTCCTGCTCCGGCGCGGCATAAACGCCCGCGCCCTTGGCGGTGCGGTTCTTTGAGGCCGTGATCTGGCCCCGCACCGGCGCCAGCTTGTCGGCCCAGACACCCTTTTTGCGGCGGACGAAGGCGCGGGCAGCCTCGGCCTTCCCCTTCTCGCCCATCCCCGTGTAAGCCTGCGCCAGCAGATAGTGCGCCTCGCCGCTGCCGTCGAGGAAGCGCTGCATGAGGGAGGCGAACGGCTCCAGGGCGGCGACCGCCTCGCGCCAGGCGCGCGCCCCGACGCGCTCCCGCCCGATCTCCAGCCGGGCGGCGAACAGACGGTGGATGCCGAAGTAGAAGGGGATGAGGACCACCAGAATGCTGAGGAGGTTCAGGGCGGCGAGCTTGGGTTTGTGAAGCAGGTCGCCGAGCGTCTTGGGCTGCTGCCCCGCGTCAATCAGTGGGACAAGGAGGCTGGTCAGGACCAGCAAGGTGAAGACGATCAGGCCGTATGTGATCGCGATGCGGCCCAGGCGTCGGTCGGCCTCGGGGTTGATGACGGCGTTCTGCGGGATTGGCATACGAAGAGTATAGCAGAAAAGCGGCCCGGAGGCGACTTAAAGAGGCGACTTAAAGAGGCGACTCAGAGAAACGCCCCGGCGGGCGCCCGTACAGCACAGGCGGGCGCCCGCTGGGGCAGCTGCGTTCAAAAAAGTCAGGCGCCGACCGTCTCAAGCGCCGCCCGCTCCGCTTCCGCCTGCTCCGGCGTCACCTGCGCCGCCTGAGGTCCCTTGTCGCCATCCACGATCTCGAAGACGACGGGCTGGCCTTCCGCCAGACTGCGGTAGCCCCGCAGTTCGATCGCCGAGTAGTGGACGAACACGTCCTTCCGCCCTTCGACCTCGATAAAGCCGTAGCCTTTCAGGTCGCTGAACCATTTGACTTTCCCGTGTAGCATGGTCTTACCTTCGTGCCTCCTCTGAAGAACTGGTAGAGTGAGAAAGTTTGTCTGCCGAAGTGCTCAGACAAGCGCAGGGGAAATACCCCTTGCGGCTCCGATTATATCACGGGCATTGCCCGTTGTCAACCATAAAATGTGTGAATTATGTCACACGCTGCCTGGGGCAGAGGCTCAAGCGAGGAGGGAAGCAAGATAATTGATCTGGCCCTCGTGGTAGGTCATGTTCCAGTGGGAGCGGGCCATGACCTCGGCCAGCGTCATCGTGCGGCCCGGCATCGCGATCTCGACCGCCAGTGCCTCGTCCGGGACGGCGGTGATGGCGGCGGCGACGCGGCGCGTGTTTGCCTGGAGCCGGGCCTGGAGTGTCTCCCAGTCCAGGGCGGCGGCCTCGGCCTTCTCCTCGCGGAACCGGGCGAACGTGTCGGCCTGCCAGGCGCGCGCCCCGATCAGCTCCGCCGTGTACCCGTTGAGGACCGCGCACTCGGCGACTTGATCGAGGGCCGTGCGGCTCTTCCCGCCCGGACTCCAGGCGCGCCTGTCTTCGGGCAGGCGGAGGAAGGCGTCGGCGAGGTCGGCGGCCGCCTTCTGCGTGGCGGCCACGAGATAGTCTTGCAGGGCGTGGGGCATGGGTCGAACTCCTTGTGCTATGGGAGTGGGGAACAGCAGAGCTAGGGCAGGGGCCGCTCCGAAGGCCGCACCGAAGGCTGCTCCGTGGACAGTGAAAGACGAGTGAATAAATTCACTCGCTCCGCTCAGATTTGTCCAAGGGACAAGGGAACAGGTTTTCAAGAACGGGTCCCAGCGACCTTTGGGCGGCTCTTCTGTCCCCTGGACAGGTCCCAAGCAGCGAGTGATTTCAATCACTCGTCTTTCACTGGCCCCACCGCTGTCCTCACGGCTTGCCCGCCTTGCGGACCTCCGGATAGGGCTTGAAGAAGTTCTTCAGGATGTCATCAAGGCCGTGGCCGACGGCGCGGATGCTGTAGCGGGTGTAGCCGTTCGTATCCGGGCCGATCTGGTTGTCCAGGAAGGCGTTCGAGGCTGCCTTGCCCTCGTGCTGGACGCCACTCAAGAGGGGCTGCTCGCGGTCGGCGTCCACCAGCCACAGCTTCAGGAGCGCCTTGCCTTCTTTCTGCTGGCCGAAGATCGAGTTGCTCTTGTTGTGGCGCGAGATGCTCTCGATGATCACGAAGACGACGAGGTCGGCGTGGGCCGCCTTGCCGACCTGGTAGAAGACGGCGCGGCGCTGGTTCTCCTCGTCGGTCAGGTCGATCTTGCCGTCGGCCAGCGCCTTCGAGACGACGGCGTCATCGGCCAGCCGGAAGCCGTGAGCTGTGAACAGGGTCGCCAGTTCCTCGCGGGCCTTGGCGACATGGCGCTCCTGGAGCGCGGCGTCCCTGGGCGGGTTCTTCTTGTCGCTCTTCGGGTCGGCCTCTTCTTTCTTGATGACCGGCAGGATGGCGACGACCGTGGTGGCAGGCGTGTAGGTGACGGCGGCGGGCGCGTCTTCGGCCCGCGCGGCGGGCGCGGAGACCAGGGCAAGGCAGGCGGCAGCGAATATGAGGGCGGGGACGAGTCGTTTCATGTGGCTTTCTCCTCGGGATGGGAAGAATAAGCATAGTGTAACAGAGAAGCGTCAGGCTGTCAAGCATGAGAGCCGAGACCACAGGGCAATTGTGTATGGGTTCTAGGGAGCAGCACCCACAGAGCAGCATCCGCAGAGCGGGAGGGCAACCCGCAGAGCGGGAGGACACCCCCAGAGCGGGAGGGCAACCCGCAGAGCGGGAGGGCAACCACGGGGGGTTGCCCCTACCGGGGACCGATGGGGTAGGGTAGGGGGAGGCCCCCGTGCCTGCCCTCTATCTGAAATTGCCGAGGCCGCGTCAGCGTGTGCGGAAGGACCACTTCTGGCAGTCCAGGCCGCTCGCGGTCCACTGGTCCAGCAATGCTCCGTCGCTGAGAGAGCAGCCCGTGACGTCCAGTGCCAGTGCCTTGTGACTGCTCTTGGAAAGCAGTGTCCACGTCCCATCGTCGTTCTGCTGGAAATACCACTTCTGGCCGGTATGGCCCTGGTAGGGCATGACCTGGACCGGGGCGCCGGGCCTGGCCGTATCGCCTGCCACGCTCAGT
>JANOOM010000274.1:0-4960 GCA_031421335.1 Armatimonadota bacterium | reverse complement strand
GCCAGTCAATCTTGGCGGCACTTGTATTGCGCCGCTCTTGCCAGGCTGCAACCTGTTCTTGCAAATGCGCTTTGTCGTTCATGCGCTCCGAAAGGCACTGCCGCGCCAGCACGGACAACTCGATTTCGGCCATGTTCAGCCACGAGCCGTGCCTAGGTGTATAATGCACCTCAAGTTTGTCGGCCAGTCGCTTAGCCACCGCAGGCGAAAAAGCGCGGTACAAGCTGGCAGGTGTGTGCGTGTTCAGGTTGTCCATCACCAGAACGATCTTGTCGGCCTGAGGAAACTGCACGTCTACCAGCGTTTTGATCACCTGCGCGAAGTCCTGGCAGGTACGGCGATCCGTCACTTCGACGCTGCGCCAGCCCAGAAGCGGAGCAGAGACCATGAACAAACTGGCTGTGCCGTTGCGGACGTACTCGCGGTCTTAGCGGCAGCCGTCAGCTCGTTCGGGTTCGTGTTCATCCATCCCTTCGGCGATGGCAACGGCCGCATCCACCGGTTCCTGCTGCACTCCGCCTTGGCACGTCGTCAGTACAGTCCCCCCGGCGTCATCCTCCCGGTGAGCGCGGCGATTTTACGCCAAAAGCACCTCTACGATCAGGCACTTGAAGCATTTTCCAAGCCCGCTCTGGCCGCGACCCGATGGGAGTTCACCGCCGATAGTGAGATCGTGGTGAGCAACGAGACGGCACCTCTCTACCGCTACTTCGATGCGACCCCGCAGGCAGAGTTCCTGTACGATCGCCTCGCCGAGACCATCCAAGAGGACTTCAAAGAGGGGCTTGATTTTCTCAGCATCTTCGACGCCTGCTTGTCCGCCGTCCGCGCTGTCGTGGACATGCCTGACCGCCGCGCCTCACTGCTGGTCCGGCTGTGCTTGCAGAACGGGGGGCGCCTGTCGAACGCCAAACGCCCACAATTTGCGGAACTCACTGCCGAAGAGATCGCCGAGATCGAGCGCTCCATTCAAGCGCTCCGGGAGGAGGCTCCGGACAACGCGGGGGCTGCCTGACCGCCTCCCGCGCGGTTTATTTCCCGACCGCAAGGATCGAGAACGAACCCGGAAGCATCGGGGGCCGTGCCCGCCGCCCATCAGCCGGGGGCGCATCGGGGGCCGGGCCGTACTGGGCGGCGATGAGGAACACCTTACCCGTCTTGCCATCCAAAGCTAGCGTCTTCGCGCCCGGCATGGTCGTGACGGTCTGTTCCAGGGCGAAGGCCGTCGCTGTGACCTCCTTGATAACTGTCAGCGTGCCGTCGCGCTGGGAGCTGAAGCACTCCCGTGTCTGCGGGTTGAACGCAGCCCCGTCGCAGCCCTGACCGATAGGCAGGTCCGCGAGGTACTTGCCCGTATCGGCGTTCAGCATGACCATGACAGACGGCTCGCGGCAGGCGACGAACAGGATGTGGTTCTTGGCGTCAAGCGCCAGCCCCGCGTTGCCGCCCCCCTTGCCGTTCAGGCTGTATTGGGCGGTCACCTTCAGCGCCTTGACGTCCACCACGGCCACGGTGCCCTTGTCCTCGACGTCAATGTAGAGGTGCCCCGCGCCGTCAGGGACGGCCTGCTCGGGCGCCCCGCCCAAGTCAATGATGCCTACCACCGCCCCGTCGGCGGCGTTCAGGACCGTCACGTTGGGTGCGCTGTGGCTGAAAACGTAAACGCGGTGGTTGAACGAGTCGGCCAGAATCCCGTCCGGCCTGCCGTCCACGGGGATGGTCTTGACGAGCGCCAGGGTCTTGGTGTCCCACATGGCGACTGGGCTGCTGGACGCGAACCCGTGATGAGTCTGGGTGTCGGTCGCCGCCCCGTGCGCGCCGGTCTGCGGGACTTCACCGGCGGGCGCCAGCGTGTCCAGGTTGAAGACCGAGACCCGAGGGGCTGGGCCGGAGCGCGCGACGTACAGGCGCCGCCCGTCCGTGTCGGCGTAGACGTAGTCAAAGCCGCCCTCGCCGCCGACCTTCGCGGTCTGCCGCACATGGTACGGACCGCTCGCCGCGGCGGCGGGCGTGGTTGGGGCGGCAGGCGTAGTCTGAGCGGCGGGCGCGGCCTGGGCTGAGGCCGCCGGGGCGAGGAGCGCCAGTCCGGCCGCGATGGCGGGAAGATGACATGGGAAGTGTCGCATCGTTGATTTCTCTCAGTGCTGTCAGTCTATTCGGACATTTTCCAGATACCGTAGTATACCTGCTAGGGGGCGAGAAGCTAGCCGGCGAAAAGGCGGACCGCTCCCCCGAATGGGAACGCGGCCAAGTTCCGCCCGCTACCTTATCCCAGGAGGCCCCGACGAACAGCGTGGCGAAGCCCGTCCGAAGCCCCTACTCGATCAGTAAGTTGTTCAGCCCCATCGGCGGCCCCGATAGCGTCTGGGCGCGATACAAAGCGTAGCGCAGTGTGCTGCGGGTGGTGGCGGTCTGCGAGGCCGCCGTCAGCCCTTTCCCCAACAGGTCGCCCACGACCAGGACTGTGCAGCCCCTGTCGACCGGGAACAAGTCGTAGAAATTCGCCAGCGCCATTCCGGGGATGCGCTCGATGACGTCCCGGCAGAACACCGAAAGGCCGTCCGGGGTGGGGAAGGCCCGCACGTCCGCCCGTGGGCGAGGAAGTGCCGCCGCAGGGTCCGATTCTCCCGTTCACTCATTATTGGCTGGCGGCCGGCGCCTCGTTACGGAGGCTGCGTGTAAGGCGGTTCGCTCCGCGCCCGCTTTTCCTCCCAGAGAGGAATATCACCAGCCTGTCGGGAACGTCTCCCTCGTTCCCAATAAAGAAAAGGGCCGGACTGCTGGAAGTCCGGCGATAGGTTCGCAATGAACTCGACAACGGAGCGCGCTCGGCCCCGCCTCGCCGTCATCGGCTACGGCTGGTGGGGGCGCGCCTGCCACTGCCGCCTCATCAGGCTGGCCGGTGGCCTGGAACTTCACGGAATCGCGACCACGGACCCGGCCAATCTCGACGATATCCGCTCCCAGCAGAACTGCCGGGCGTTCGCGAGCTATGACGCTGCCTTCGATGACCCGGACGTGGACGCCGTTGTCCTCGCCACGCCCAGCTACACCCACGCCGACCTCGCCGTCCGGGCACTGGCGGCGGGCAAGCACGTCGTCACCGACAAGGCCATGTGCTTGACGCTGGCCGACTGCGACCGCATGATCGTGGCCTCAAAGCAGGCGGGCCGACTCCTGACCGTGTTCCAGAACCGGCGCCTGGACGACGACTTCCGCACATTGCAAATGTGCCTGGCCGGTGGGCGCCTGGGCGACATGCGCTGGCTGGAAGTGGCCTGGCAGGGGTTCGGGGCGTGGGGCGGCTGGCGCGGACAGGCGGCCCTCGGCGGGGGGCGCTTTTACGACCTGGGAGCGCACCTGATAGACCAGATCGCGCTCTTGTTCCCGGAGCGCATCACCAATGTCTTCTGCCGCATGCCCCATGACTTCCCCGAATCTGATGTGGACAGCGAGTGCTTGATCGTCGTGGACTTCGAGGGCGGCCGGACGGCCGTCTGCGACCTGTCCAGCCGCTGCGCGTTCCCCAAGCCCCACTTCTGCGCCCATGGCACCAGGGCCACCTACGTCCAGTACGGCATAGACCCGCAGGAAGCCGCCCTGATGGCCGGAGACATCGACGCGGCGCGGCTGGACCCCGCCCACGGCGCCCGACTCAAAGGCGAAGGGGCGGAAGAGGACGTGCCGCGCGTGCCGGGCCGCTGGCGCGATTTCTACGAGAACTTGGCCGACGTCCTGACGCTGGGCGTCCCGCCCCTCGTCAAACTGCCCGAGGCCCGCCGCGCCATCGGCATTCTGGATGCCGCCCGCCGCTCGGCCGAGTCAGGCACCCGCATCCCCGTAGACTTTGGCCCCGCGTGAGGTCTCCGGTGCGTGGGTGATGCGGCGGGCTGGCATCCCCCCGCAGTAAACCTACCGTGTGCTGAAGGTCAACGTGTGGTGCGTGTCCGCCGTGCCCGCCGCCCTCTCCAGCGTATGGGGGACACAGTCAGGCGGCTGGCCGCTCTCCGTCCCCTGACGACAGTCAGCGGCTATGGGGGTTTCCCCTCCCGACACCGTCTCGGGCCGCAGCCAAACAGCGTGTCCGTCACAGGCCACATAGTCTGAACCCCCCGCGTGGCGGGGCGTGCTGCCCCTTCCGATAGGACGCCCGTCCTTTGTCGCACCGTTGAGCGGACGCCCGCCGATGTCGCCCGTGGCATAGCGGACTCGGCCCGCGCCGATCCCGCTGCCGTTGGGGTAAGTGGGATCACTGACCATGCCGCCCTGCCCGTCGGAGTACGCGCTTCCTTCCAAGCCTGCGTCGCCCGTCGCCGAGCCGTCGATCATGTGCGGCGCGTTGGTGGGCGTGACGCCGCTGTTCTCTACCTCGAAGAACAGAACGGTTCGGGCTGACGCCGTGAGGTCCGAAAGGCCCTGGCCTGCCATACCTATCGTGCTCGCTGAACGCGTCCAGCCCAGGCCCTTGTTCATCCCGTAGGAGACGACTAGGGTGGCATCCCCGCTTGGGAGGTCCGAGCGGTCGCTGGGACAGCGGAACAGAGCATCGTCTCGGACATATGGGCGGACTTGACTGACCCAGCAGTCGCACGGGCTGATCTTCCCGCTGGGAAAGGTCTCGCCGTTGTCGGCCACATACAGCATCATCGCCATGCCCACCTGCCGCTCGTTCGACAAGCAGGCCGTCCGCCGCCCGTTCTCACGCACGGAGGCGAACACGGGCAGTAGGATCGCGGCGATGATGCCGATGACGGCGACGAGAACAGCCATCTCCACCAGGGTGAAACCTCGGTGATTCGAGTGCGGCCTGTCCCCATGCTTCTCTGTCATGACTGTTCCTCCATTGCAAAGTATGTAGTCTACAACGGTTTCACCAGTCAACAAGGTTCGGCCAAAAAGAAAAGGCCGCCGAGATCATTCCTGGCGGCCGGTGAAGCGGGTGCGAAAGAAGCTGGGTCTG
>JANOOM010000273.1:0-3764 GCA_031421335.1 Armatimonadota bacterium | reverse complement strand
GTCGGCAGTGTCCTGCACCGCGGCCTGCGCCGCTTGCGCCGCCTCCAGAGCGGAGGGCGCTTGGGAAGAAAAATTGGGCGGGTAGGAAGGTTCGGGCATAGGCGCAGCCAGCACTTTCTGTGGCGTTCTTTCAGCCAACCTAACCGCCCTCAGAAACAGGAGGGGATGGGAGCGTGAAGAAGGTCGGTTTCAAAAGAAGGTCGGTTTCAAAGACGACAGCTTTCGGAGAATCTTTACTGATCGTTGTCTTGAGTTCATCACTTGAGTTCATCATAAGTTATCTGACTTCAAAGACCTGGTCCCGCCAAAGCGCCATGTGAAAAATTATAGTCATGGGATTATAGCCTCTAATCGCCTCAAAATAATGATCGCCTCAAAGCAATAATAGTCTCGCCTGCAACAGAATTAACCGCAAGTGTTGCATCGACCAGGTACATGCGTCTCATAACCAGTGCCTCTTAGGTGTGTCTTTCGGGGATCTGCAACAAAGCTCCTGGAAAATGTTGTGGCCGGTAAGACAGCACACCTGCTTGATTATCCCCTGTCTCAGAATCGTTCGTTTAAGAGACAACTCCCCTACCCCGCTGAAAGTCATGGGGACACTCTCAACATATTGTCTCTTTACTCGTCTTATAATCAATGTCTCTTTGTGGTATGATAAAATGAAAACTGAGACATATAAAGCGGAGGAACATATGCTGGTTGGTTACGCGCGCGTGAGTACGCAGGATCAGAAGCTGGAATTACAGCGGGACGCGCTGAAGGAGGCGAAGTGCGAGCGCATCTTCGAGGACAAGGCCAGCGGCGCTAAGGCTGCCCGGCCCGGTCTGACGGAGGCGCTTGCCTTCATGCGCCCCGGCGACACCCTTGTCATCTGGAAGCTCTCTCGCCTAGGCCGCTCGATGAAGCAGCTGATCGAGACCGTCCAGAGGATGCAGGACAAGGGCATCGAACTCAAAAGCCTTAACGAAAGCATCGACACCCGCACCCCCACCGGCAAACTGCTGTTCCATATCGTCGCCGCCTTCGCCCAGTTCGAGCGCGACAACATGATCGAGAACACCAGGGCCGGACTGGAAGCAGCCCGCGCTCGCGGTAAAAAAGGCGGTCGCAAACCGGTTATGGATGAGAAGAAGCTAAAGCAAGCCTTGGTGCTACGCGCTGACCCGACGCTCGCCATTGCAGACATCTGCAAGACGTTAGGTATTAGCCGGGCGACATTCTATCGCTACACCCAAAACATTAATCAAGCAGAAGGCAAAGATAAGGCAAGGATAAGGTGAAGACTTCGGCGGGATGAATCTGAGCCAGCAGGATCCGAGCCAGCAAGATCTGCTCAAGGTTCCAGATACGTGAACAGGAACATTGAAAAACAGGGCGGCTGGGCGGAGGCGCGCACCCTGGAGGCGCGCGCCCTGGAGGAGCATGTCAGCATCGGTAAGCGGCTGCGGTTCAGGGCCAGCAGGCGTCCAGTAACGTGGCGGACGGCAATACAGCCCGAGTCATCTTACTAGCGCAATCTGCCGCTCACAGTCGTGCCTTGGATCAGCGACGGAGCGGCAACGCAGGCGCTTTCAGCTGCCATAGACACATCCGCTGTGATAGACTTTAACCACTGCTCAGTAACAAAGTCAGTACCTAAGAACATGCAGATTGCTGCGGGGACGCGTCCAGTGGCAGCGAACACATAAAATGTAGACGTATTTTGTTTTTAGACTGATAATTCAGAAGTTTGACATACTTTTTCTGAATGTGTTATACTCATTCTATGCATAAGTCCGTCTACGAAAAACTCAAGCGACAGATCGAGAAGCGCGGACGAGGCGCCGTCTTCGTCACGCGTGAGTTCTTAGAACTTGGTTCCCGTGCCGCCGTGGACGAAGCCTTTTCCCGGCTGGCCAAGGAAGGCGTGATCCGGCGCCTCGGACGCGGCTTCTACGACTATCCCCGCCTCCATCCCGCGCTCGGTCCCGTTCCCGCCGATCCCGACCAGGTCGCCGCGGCGCTGGCACGCAAGACGGGAAGCCGCCTCCAAAGCGCAGGCGCAGGGGCTGCCAATGCCCTCGGGCTTTCCACCCAAGTCGTAGCTCGCCCCGTCTACCTGACGGACGGGCGCCGCCGCACCGTCCAGGTCGGTAACCAGACTATCGAGTTGCGCCATGCGGCTCCCCGCTCCATGGCAGGAGCCGGACGTACCGAGGGGACGGTGATCCAGGCGCTGCGCCACCTGGGGCCGGAACAGATCGACGCCGAAACCGTCGAGCGCCTGCGCCAGACCCTGACTGCCCGTGAGAAGACGGCCCTGCGCCGCGAGGCCGTCAGCGCACCGGGCTGGCTCGTTCCCACCCTTCAGGAGATAGCTCGGCCCGATCCAGCATCCGGCCGGGCAAAAGCGTCGGACGCTCGGGAGACAGCAGCAGTGGAGAAGCGTCATGAACGATGAAGCCATGAACCTCGCCACTGAGTCTTCAGACAGCCGCCGCGACGTTTTCGCTATCGCCGCGGAGAGGCGCGGCCTCCTGCCCCTGGTCATCGAGAAGGACTTCTGGGTCTGCTGGACCTGCAGAGGCTCTTTGCCCTCCCCGACCTCGGCGGGCACCTGCTGTTCAAGGGCGGCACCAGCCTCTCCAAAGCCTACGGCCTTATCCACCGCTTCTCCGAGGACATCGACCTGTCCGTCAGCCGCGACTCGCTGGGTGGCGACCTGGCCGATCCCGAGCAGGCAGCAAGCAACACTCAGCGCAAGCAGCGGACGGAGGCGCTGATGGCAGCCTTCCGCCGGACCGTGACTGACCGCCTGCTGCCCGCCCTGCGCGCCAGCATCGAGGAACAGCTGGGCGCGGAAGGCTGGGCGCTGGCGCAGGACAGCACGGACCCCGGCACGCTCCACTTCGCCTACCCTCGCGCTGTCAGCGGAACGCTCTCCTACGTCCGCCCGGAGGTGAGGATCGAACTGGGCGGACGTAACGACGACTGGCCCGCCGAGAGCCGGACCGTCACCGCCTATGTCTCCGAGGAGATGCCCCACGTCACCCCGGCCGCCGTGGCCGTGCGGGTGCTGGCGGCGCGTCGCACGTTCTGGGAGAAGGCGACCATCCTGCACGCCGAGTACCACCGCCCCTCGGGCAAGGTGCCCGGCGAGCGCCTCTCGCGCCACTACAGCGACCGGGCCCAGATGGCCGGCACCGCTGTCGAGGCGCAGGCGCTGAACGACCTGCCGCTGCTGGCGCGGGTGCGGACACACAAAGCGGCCTTCTACACGGCTCCGTGGGCAAGCTACGAGACGGCCAGGCCTGGGACGCTTCGCCTGGCGCCCCGCCCGGAGCGGCTTGACGGCCTGCGCTCGGACTACCGGGGCATGGGGCCAATGTTCTTCGGGCCGTCCCTGCCGTTCGACGCCCTGATGGAGAAGATCACGGCGCTGGAGGAGCGGGTTAATGCTCTAGCGGAGTAAGGCGCAAGCAGGGTATGGGGCAGGATGAGTGCGTTCGTCAATCGGGCCCTGGATCAGCACCGGGACCTCTATCGGTACCACGATAATGGCCCGCGCTGGAGTGTTCCGACCGGCAGAGGGCGAGCCGAGGAAACTGAACTCTAGGTTGCGTTAGCCGGGACGGTCCACCCGCGCCCCGCTCTGCGCCGGTTCGGAGACCTGGGCGTGCCGGCGGGCCATGCTGGCGCGGCGGGCGCTCGGACGGTGCTGGAGACGCTTGGGGTTGTCGTGGTCCCCCTGGAAGAAGCCTGACTGGGATCTCGCCCAGAAG
>JANOOM010000272.1:0-9884 GCA_031421335.1 Armatimonadota bacterium | reverse complement strand
ATACCACCCCGCTGTTCCAGGAGCCGAGCGACAAAAACGCTGCGGCGACGACGGTTTGGATGGGTGTCCTGGCCGTGATCATGTTCATCGGCCTGACCTACCTGACGGTCCGGTTCGGCATTCACTCCCACCTGGACGCGACCCAGAATGACTACCAGAGCGTCGTCGGCCAGGTGGCGAACACGGCCTGGCCGCCCGCCCTGCACTTCATGTTCTATGTCGTCCAGTATTCCACTGCCGTCATCCTGGTGATCGCCGCCAACGCCGCCTTCGCGGGCTTCCCGCAGCTCGCCTCCATGCTCGCCCGCGACAGCTTCTTGCCCCGGCAGCTCGCCAACATCGGCGATCGGCTCTCCTATTCTAACGGCATCATCCTGCTGTCCATCGCGGCCATCGCCCTGATCGTCATCTTCAAGGGCATCGTGGACGCCCTGCTCTCGCTGTACGCCATCGGCGTCTTCACCTCGTTCACATTGGCGCAGATCGGCATGGTCCGCCACTGGCTCCGCGAACGGCATCCGGGCTGGCAGGTCTCGCTATCCTTCAACGCCCTCGGCGCGGTGGCGACCGGGGCGGTGACCCTCATCATCGCCGTTTCCAAGTTTGCCGACGGCGACGTCATCAGCCGCTACTTCCACTTCGGGCGCTACCAGCCCCACTACGGCGCGTGGCTGGTCATCGTGCTGGTGCCGCTGATGGTGCTGTTCTTCCAGCGCATCCATTGGCACTACGATGAGATGCGCGACGAGCTGGCCTTGGACCAGGCGGCGGCCGTCGTGCCCACCCACAACACGGTACTGGTGCTGGTCTCGCGCCTGCACCGGGGCATCCTGGACGCCCTGAACTACGCGCGCCTGACGAGCGAAGACGTCCGCGCCGTCTACATCGAGACGGACCCCGAGAAGACAGCGGCCATGAAGCGGGACTGGAACGCCCACGTCCCCGACATCCCCTTGGTCATCATGGAGTCCCCCTATCGGTCCCTAGTCGGCCCCCTGCTGCGCTACCTCGACGCCGTCCAAAAGGAGCGTGGCGACGACGTGGTCACCATCGTCATCCCCGAACTCGTCTCGCGCAAGTTGTGGCACCACTTGCTGCACAACCAGGCCGGGCCTCTCCTGAAGCTCGCCCTGCTGAACCGCCGGGACGTGATCGTGACGAACGTCCGGTACTTCCTGGAGCATTAGGGGAGGCGAGTTGGATGACGCAGGGCGAGGGTGAGCAAGCAGAAGCAGTGGGGGAGTTGGTTCGCCCTGGGCTACGGGGTAGCCATCGTGAACGGGGTCTGGCAGTGGTTTCGGGACCGGCGCGCGTCACGGGGGGTTGAGCCATGAATGAGCCGTGGCAGATTCAACTGCTCGGGGGATTGGCTGCCGGGCAGGGCGACCTGCGCGTCTCCCGCTTCCGAACCCGGAAGGCCGCCGCACTGCTTGCATATCTCGCGTTCTATCCCAGCCGCACACACCCCCGAGAGGACCTGGTCGGGCTGCTGTGGCCGGATGCCGAACTAGAAGCAGGCCACAATAATCTGAGGCAGGCGCTGTCGTCATTGCGCCGCCAACTGGAGCCGCCGGGGATGCCCGCAGGCACCGTCCTCCGCGCGGACCGCCTGACAGTCCAGATCGGCCCGGCCGCTGCCGCGACAGATGTGGCGGCGTTCGAATCCGCCCTCCGCGCATCGGCGCAGGCCGAGGAGGGGGCGGACCGGATCGCATTGCTGGACCAGGCAGTCGAGCATTACGGCGGGCCGCTGCTGCCGGGCATAGAGGAAGGGTGGGTCTGGCTGGAGCGGTCACGGCTGGCGATAGCCTACCACGGCGCACTGCGCCAGCTCACGAACCTGTGCTGGCAGGCGGGAGACTTCGAACGCGCCCTGGAGTACGGCTGGCGCGCGATCGGCGTGGACCCTCTGGATGAGGAAGCCCACTACACGCTGATGCGGCTCTACGATGACGCAGGCCAGGTGCATGCCGCCTTGTACCAGTACGCGGAGCTGAAGCGGCTGCTCCAGGAAGAACTCGGGGAAATCCCCTCGGAGGCGATCCGTGCGCTTGCTCAACGGTTGCAAAAAGAGACCCACACGGAAAAAGGCACCGAAAAAGACGCCGGCCGGGCGATGGCAGAGCATCCGGCCCGGCTCGGCCTTCCCGCCACCTTGGAACCCGCGTTCCTCGTGCGGCAGACGGTTCCCCCGGATCAGGACTGGACCACATCGGTGGCCCCGCCGCTCCCTGTGTTCTTCACCCGTTTTTTCAACCGCACCGAAGAGATCACACGGCTGAGGGCCATGCTGACTACCCAGCCTGGGCCGGAGGCGGGGCCTGCCGTGCGGATGGTGACCCTCACCGGGATGGGTGGGGCGGGGAAAACGCGGCTGGCGATCGAGGCCGCACGCGGGCTGACGGGGCAGTTCGGAGGGGCAGTCTGGTTCGTACCGCTGGCCGATCTCCGGGACGCTGGCCTGATCGCGGCGGCGGTCGCGGAGGCCCTGCGCCTGCCCCGCTCCGGCACGCGCGCGCCGCTGGACCAGGTGGTGGAGAGGCTGGCCGACCGGCCAGCCCTCCTCGTCCTGGACAACTTCGAGCATCTCGTCGAGGGGGGCGCGCAAACGGTCCAGCAACTTCTCGAACGGGCGCCGGGCCTGAAATGCATGGTGACTTCTCGGCAGCTTTTGGGGCTGGCGGCGGAGTATGAGATGGTGGTCCCGCCCTTGCCGACCCCGACCCGTCCGGACACGCCGGAGCGTCTGAATCAGTACGCGAGCGTTCAGATCTTCGTGGACCGGGCGCAGCGGACGCGCCCGGACTTTCAAGTCACCCCGCGCAACGCGGCGGCGGTAGCCGCTCTCTGCGATCAGCTCGAAGGCATCCCCCTTGCCATCGAGCTGGCGGCGGCGCGGGCCTCAGTCCTCACCCCCCGGCAGATGCTGGACCAATTGGGCCAGAGGCTGACATTCCTGACCGGCCGGCGTGACGGGCCGGAGCGTCACCGGAGTCTGGGGGCGGCCATCGAGTGGAGCTATCGGCTGCTCCCGCTGTCGGCGCGGCAGCTATTCGTCAGGCTCTCCGTTTTTCGCGGCGGGTGGGACCTGGAAGGCGTGAAAGGCGTGTGCGGCGGACCGACGCCGCTGGAATGCCTCCAGTCCCTGCGAGCCGGCTCCCTCCTCACGACCGAAGTGGTGGGCGAGGGGGAGGAGGAGCGCGTCCGCTACCGGATGTTCGAGACCCTGCGGGCGTTCGCGCAGGAGCAGATGTCGGACGAGGAGAGCCGGACCCTCGCGCGCCGCCATGCCGGTCATTTCCTGAACCTGGCGGGCGAGGCTGGGGCGCGCTTCTCCGGGCCGGAACAGAGGCTCGGGCTGGACAGGCTGGAAGCCGAACACGACAACCTGCGGGCCGCCCTGGCCTGGCTGCTGGACCACGAGGTGGAGACGGCCCTGACGCTGGCGGGGCGGCTGTGGCCATTCTGGGAGCTGCGGGGCCACATCGCCGAAGGGCGCCGCTGGCTCGACCTGAGCCTCGCAGCTTCCGCCGCCCGCACGGCCGCGCGGGCCTGGGTCCTCCACGGGGCTGGCGTGCTGGCCGACGCCCAGAATGACCGTCCGGAGGCCCTGGCTCATACAGAAGAAAGCGTCGCCGTCTTCCGGGAAGTCGGGGGCCGGCGGGGACCGGCCTACCCCCTGGCCTTCCTCGGCTACCTACATCGGACAAGCGATCCCGACCGGGCGCGCGCCCTGCTGGAAGAAAGTCTGACAGTCTGTCGGGCGGAAGAAGACCAGCCCGGCCTGGTCTACGCGCTGTGCTTTCTTGGGCGGCTGGCGCTGGAAGGGGGTCATCTCGCCGAAGGGCGGGTGCCCGTCGAAGAAAGCCTGTCAATCTCCCTGTTGCTGGGGTATCAGCAGGGCGTCGCCGCGTCTCTGAACCAGCTGGGGGCGATGGCGCTAGATCAGGAAGACTACGCCGCAGCGCAGCCTTTGCTGGAGGAGTGTTTGGCACTCTACCGGGAAATCGGTAACCAGAAGGGCATCGCCTACACCTTGCGGTGCCTGGGCGAGATCGCGTTCATTCTGGAGCAGGATGTCCGGGCGCGTCTCCTGCTGGAAGAGTGTCTGGCACTCCTCCGGCTCATCGGCAACGCCTGGAACCTGCGGGGCTTACTCCACCGCCTGGAGGCAGTGGCCGAGCGCCAAGGGGATGCCGCCGCGACTCGGGCCTTCGGCGCGGAAGCGAGCGCACTGCCCGAGTTGTACGGACCGGGCGAGTCGGAACCGCCCGAAATGAGATCGTTATGACATACCAGCGGTCTTTTCTGAGTTCTTTTCGGAGAGCAGGGGCATGGCTGCTCCTCGGGGGTCTTTTGATGACTCTCACACCAAAAGGGGCAGCGGCAGCGCCCATCACGCTGACGGTAGAGTCCAGCAAGGTCGTCCGGCACGGGGCGGACCACTTCGTCGGCGTGAACCTCAACTACATCCGCGACGCGGACGCAAACCGGCCCGGCGCGCGCCCGCTGGACGCGGCGCTGAAGGACATGGGCGCGCGCTGGCTGCGCTACCCCGGCGGCGAGAAGTCAGACTTTTACCTCTGGTCACAGCCGCCTTATGACGTGCCGCATCCGGTCTCATTGGGCTACTACAGTGCGTTGGCCGGGCAGCGCATGGACTTCGACGCCTACATCGCCCACTGCCGGGCCGTCGGCGCGGAGCCGTATGTCGTGGCCGGCTACACCACCGAGAAGCAGACAGGGCGGACGGAGGCGCAGTGGGTCGAGAGCGCGGCGGCCTGGGTGCGCTACGCCAACGTCAAGAAGAAGTACGGGGTCAAATACTGGGAGATCGGCAACGAGAACTGGAACAACAACAAGGCCACGCCCGAAGAGATGGCGCGGATTGTCATCCGCTTCTCGCGGGCGATGAAGAGCGTGGAACCGTCCATCAAGGTCGGGGCCAGCGGCAACAGCGCCCACTGGTGGGCGGGCTTCCTGCCCACGGCGGCCCCCGCGCTCGATTTTCTCAGCCTCAGCCTTTACAACTGCTGGGGGTGGAAGAACTACGACCATTTCGTCCAGCACCCGGACGAGGACACCATCGGCGATGCGGAAACGGCCCTGAAGGCGATTGACACGGACGCCCCGCCCGCCGACCGGACGCGGCTCAGGGTCGTCGTGGCCGAGACGAACTCCAAGGACTACTCAGATGGGGGTTGGCCCGGCACGAACACATTGGGGCACACTTTGGTGTCGTTCGACACCCTAGGGCGGCTGATGGCCCAGCCGCGCATCCTGTCCGCGATGGTGTGGACGACGCGCTGGATGAACGATGCGGAGGCCAAGAGCAGCCAGTGGTATGCGCTCGGCTCGGACAACGAAATTCTCCCTACGGGGCAGGCCATCGCGCTCTGGGGCCAGTTCGCTCAAAGCGAAATGCTAGCCGTCTCGGGCGGTGGGGGAGGCGTGTCCGGCTATGCCAGCCGCTCGCCCGACGGGCGGACGCTGACGGTCTGGGTGCTCAACCGGGGGTTGGCCCCGGTGAATGACGTCCGCGTCGCCCTCCACGCGCCCGTGTCTTATGGCCGGGCGCTGGTCTCCCAGCTTTCGGGGACCGGACCGGACGATCCTGCCCCGCACTGGGGGTCACTCAGGCCCCGCGTCCTGTCTGGCAACGCCGTTTCGGGCCTGTCCTGCCCCGGCGTCTCAGTCACGGTGCTGGTGATGCGGGCAGGAAGAGGCAAAGGCGAGGAAAGGGCAAGGAAAGGGTGAGGAAAGTGAGGAAAGGAAGGGCGAACACAAGGTTCGCGCCCTACATCCCGTCCAATTGTCCCGTATCCCTGCCCCGTAGGGGCGAACCTTGTGTTCGCCCTCCCGGTCCCGCGCGTTGACGCCGCGCCCCTCGCCCTGCTATACTAGCGCCACCTCCGGCGCCGCAGGCAATCCCTTCTCAAGAAAGTCCCACTTTTGGCCCTCCGCACCCTGACGCTCTCCTCTGCCCTCGCTGCGCGCTGGGACACCCTCGGGCGAACCGCCCTGCTGATCGCGGCGGTGGCGGCTCTGGGCGGCGTGCTGGCGGCGGTCACCGCCAACAAGCAGCTTTTCCTCTACAAAGACACCCTGCACCTGAGCGCGAGCGGGGTCGGCACCCTGCTCCTGCTCATCAACCTTCCCGCCTACTTGCAGCCCTTCATGGGGGGCCTGTCCGACCTGTTCCCGCTGGGCGGATGGCACCGCCGTTCCTACTTTGCGCTGGCCGCCATCGTGCAGGCGCTGGGGTATGCGGGCCTGATGACGCTCCATTCATACCACTACGCCGCCCTTGTCTGCCTCCTGATCGTGGCCGGGACGGGCGGGGCGCTGGCGGGAGTGCTGGTCAACGCCGCTATGGTCTCGGTGGGTAACCGGACGGGGACGTTCGGCTCCTTGCAGACGCTGTTCCAGTTCACCCCGCTCGTCCTCAGCCTTCTCTACACGGCCCGGCTCGACGGCGAGGTGACGCAGTCGTGGTCGTACCACCACACGTTCCTCGTCGCCGCCCTTTTGTCGCTCGCCTTTCTGCCGCTGACGTTTTTGCTGGAAGACCGCCGGGTTTCGGGCCGCCGCCACGAAACGCCGGAGCAGGAAGAAGCCAAAAGGGCCGAGCGGGCACGAACGGCGACCGCCCTGCGGGCGGCCGCCCACACGCCGGGCGTGTGGGCGGTGACCGGGTTCCTGTTCTACCTCTGCGTCACGCCCCTACTGCTGACGGCCTCGGTCTACTACGAGACGGACGTCCTGCATCTGTCTAGGGGGTTCATCGGGCGGCTGGACGGCTGGACGGCGGCGGGGTCCATCGCCGGGCTGGTCGCCTTCGGCGCGTTCTCCCGCCGGCTGTCGTTCCGGGCGATCGTTTGGGGCGCAGTCGGGTCCGACGCCGCCATCTACCTGCTCGCCATGACGATGCACGACGCTCCCTCCGTCCGGTGGGCGCAGTTCGGGTGGAGTTTCCTGGCGATCTTCCTCGCCGTCTGCCTGAATACCCTGGCCGCCCGCGCCTGCCCGCCCCATGTCGAGGGGACAGTGTACGGGCTGATGCAGGCCGCCCTCGCCCTCAGCCTAGTTCTGTGCGACAAGTTCGGCAGCGCGCTCTATGACTGGTTCGGGCCGGCGCATGGGCATTCCATCGCGCACGGCTGGTTTTGCGCCCTCTGGACCGGCTTCGGGTTCACGCTGCTGGCCGTCTTCTTCGTCCCGTTCCTGCCCGCCTGGGCCAAAAACGGGGCGCGCGAAAATACCCGAAGAAATTGGAATTAAAAACCGCGAAACATGGTATATTAAAGTATCACATTCAAAAGGAGGTATCAAAATTGGATCATAGTTTACAGGGCGGTGGCGAAGGTTAGTCCTTTTAACCTTCGGGGCGGCTCAAGCCTACGGGTGATGTTCACTCGCGGGTCATGACTGGCTACCTTTGCCACCAGCCCACCCCAGAAGCCTGAAAGAAGTCTCCGGACCTCTTTCGGAAATCAAGAGAAGCAGCGCGGTGTTCCGCAGTCCCGTCGTGAGACGGCCTGCGTACAGCCGCGCTGTTTTTTTGCCTGTTGGCTTTGTCTGCCGTTTGACAAACGAGCGCGACCCATCGTACAATGGTTGTATGACTCATTCCACTTTCCTCTGCCCCATCACCGAGTTCGACATCATGTACACCGTCATCTGCGGCCAGACCTTCCGCTGGCGCAAGGACAAGACGGGCTGGTGGTCGTGCCTTCTCCCCACCACCGACCCCGCGACCGGCGACATGACGCACCAGCTCGTCCGGCTGTGGCAGGACGACGAGATGGTCTACTACGAGACCGGGCCGCGCCCCCATGACCTCTCGCTGATCCATGAATACTTCCGGCTGGACGTGGATCTGCCCGCCCTGATGGCGAAATTCTCGGCCAACGACCCGCACATGCGGGAAGCGGCCTGGGAGTTCCAGGGCCTACGCGTGATCCGGCAGGACCCTGTCGAGTGCCTGTTTTCTTTCCTCTGCACGCCGGCCGCCCCCCTGTACCGCATCCGACAGACTATCGCTTCCTTGTGCAACCTGCTGGGGGACAAGTACCCGGGCGGCGAGGTGGGCGGGCTGGAACACCACGCCTTCCCGCCCATCCACCGGCTGGCCGACGCTTCCGTCCCGTTCCTCACCAGCACGGGCCTCGCCTACCGTGCCCGCTCCGTCAAGGAGAGCGCCCAGACGGTCATGGCGAACGGTGGCGCGGCCTGGCTGTTCGGCCTGCGCGCCCTCCCCTATCACGAAGCCAAGGCCGCCCTGATGACCCTGCCGGGCGTCGGCGACAAGATCGCCGACTGCGTCTGCTTGTTTTCACTGGACAAGGACGGTGCCGTCCCTGTGGACACTCACATCCGGCGCATCGCCGAGCTAAACTATGTGAAGGGGGCGCCCTCCGCCAAGTCGCTGACCAAGAACGGCTATGCCAACATCGGCGAACAGCTCCGCAAGCAGTTCGGGCCGATGGCCGGCTGGGCGCAGCAGTACCTTTTTTTCCACGACCTTTATCAGAAAGGCGCTTGGGAGACCTATACGGCCCTCTTCCAGCCGCTGCAAGACCCGATCGTGCCACTCCACCCGAACGCCAAGGGATTTCGCTCGAAGCCGATGAAGTAAAAAAAGGCTGCCGGAGGCCTTGACAATACTCCACGGATGCGTCATAACATTTCTATAATTATAGAAATATAGTTAAGATTATGACCAAGGAGATCCCGCGATGAAACTCAGCCTCCTCACTTCCCTGCTCCAGGCGCATCCGGACAAGCAGTTCCGGCTCATCCTTCCCAGCCGGGACGCAGTCCCGGTCTCGTTCCATATCACCGAAGTCGCCCATGTCCAGAAGCGATTCATTGACTGCGGCGGCGCGCTGCACACGGACGACACCTGCCAGCTCCAGGCATGGGTTCACACCGACACGGACCACCGACTTTTGGCCGGAAAGATGGCCGGCGTACTCGACATGGCCCAAAGGATCTTGCCCACAGATCAGGATCTGGACATCGAGATCGAGTACGAGGACACGGCCATCTCGCAGTACCCGGTGGCGGACTACGCGGTCACGGACGGCGAAGTCATCCTGAGCCTGACGGCGAAGCACACCGACTGCCTCGCGAAAGCCGTCTGCCTGCCCCAACTCCCCATGGCCTCCGGGGCGGGCTGCGGCTGCGGACCGTCCTGCGGCGGCTGACTCGGCGGGACGAGGGCAGCACAGTGAAAACAGCAAAGAAAGACAGAGCAATGAGTAGCACGGTCGCCACTTGTCACCCTTCGGTCACCGGCCGGCTCTCGTTTCTAGACCGATACCTCACCGGATGGATTTTCCTAGCGATGCTCCTAGGAGTCGCCTTGGGCTTCTTCGTTCCCGGCGCTTCGCAAGCCATCACCCACTTCTCAGTCGGCACCACCTCCATCCCCATCGCCATCGGTCTGATTCTGATGATGTACCCGCCGCTGGCGAAGGTTAAGTACGAGGAACTGGGCAAGGTCTTCCGCAACACGCGCATCCTGGGCCTCTCGCTCGTCCAGAACTGGATCGTCGGCCCACTGCTGATGTTCGCGCTGGCCCTACTGCTTCTCCCCGATAAGCCCGAGTACGCCGTGGGCCTCATCATTATCGGCCTGGCCCGGTGCATCGCCATGGTCCTGGTCTGGAACGACCTCGCCAATGGGGACAGCGAGTACGCGGCGGGCCTAGTCGCCTTGAACTCGATCTTTCAGGTCTTGTTCTTCTCGGTGTACGCCTACGTCTTCCTGAAGGTGCTGCCGCCGCTCTTCGGCGTCCACTTCGCGGGCGTGGACCTCTCCCGCATCAGCATGGGCGGGATCGCCCAGAGCGTGCTGGTCTACCTCGGCATCCCGTTTT